>JAAYID010000191.1 GCA_012744285.1 Alcaligenaceae bacterium | reverse complement strand
GTACCGGGCGGCACAGCGTTGGCAGCGGCCCTTGACTCTGGTGGCCAACCAGATGTTGCGCACCCCGCCGTCGCCCTTGATTCGTGCTGTTCAGGTGCCGCGTGGTTTCGACGTGGCAGACGATTACATTGTTCAACATGCAGTCTCCGGTGATCTTGTGATCACCGGAGGCATTCCTTTGGCCAGCCTTGTTCTGGCTAAAGGAACCCTGGTGTTGAACCCGCGAGGTGAACGCTACACCATTGACACGATTGGTGAGCGACTTGCCCTGCGTGACATGATGGACGAGTTGCGTAGTGTTGGCGTCGATACGGGCGGGCCGTCAACGCTCAGTCAGTCGGATCGTCGCGCGTTTGGCAATGCGCTGGACCAGTTGATGATGGCCTGGTCGAGGCGCAGTTGAAACGCGGGGGCAAGCTACGCTGCGTATGTTGTGGTGCTGGGCAGTGGCTCGGTCATCATCGAGAAGGTTGGCAGCGCGATGCTGTGGCTCGTGTTTGCCAATGTCAAGACTGTTGCCGTTTGATGCGCCAGGCGTAAGTGTGTGAGAGAGCGTAGCCGGGGGTTATGCCTGGCTGGCGTCAAGGGTTTCTCGAGCTGCGGTGTGTTCTAACCCACACGCTTGCGTGTTTCGCTGGGCAGTTCACCATACCGTTCACGGTAATGGTGGGCAAAGCGTCCCAGTTCCAGAAAACCCCAGTGGTGTGCGATTTCCGTAATGCTTCTGGGGTTGTCCGGATCAAGCAAATCGGTACGCACCTGATCCATGCGCAGGTTTCTGAGGTAACGCATGGGGCTTTCGCCGTGGTGTTTGCGAAACCCTTCATGCAATGATCGGACACTGGTGCCCGTGATTTGCGCCAGTGTTTCCAGTGTGATGGGGTCGGCCAGATTGGCTCGCATGTAATCTTGTGCCTGCTTTACGGTTTTAGGCAGAACCGCCTTGTGGGCAGGGTGGTTGGCCAGACCAAAGGCATGAGGCTGCAGTGTCAGCAGATTCATGAACACCATCTGTTCAAACTGGCTCCAGATCATGGGCAGTGTGAAAAGATCGGGTTGTTTGCACACGTTCCTGAAAATTTGCCCCGCAGCCAGTTTGAGCGCCAGCCCGCCGCCCATGGATGTGTCTATTGTGTTTTCGAAGTGAACCGGCGAGGTTTTGTCCCGGCCGGCCAAGTGCATCGCGTAGCGCTCCAGCGCATGGCGATCAATGCGTATGGCAAGCTTCTGGCAGTCGGCGCTCCAGTTCATGGTGAGGCGATCAAGGGGGCTGTGTATGGTGGCATCGCCTGCCTTGCTATGAATGGCACCGTTGCGATTGATCTGATGGTCATGTCCCCGAAGCGGCAGTTGCAGCAGGTAAAACGATTCGAGCTCATGGGTTTGAATACGCACGGGGGCACCATAGCCCATGATGCTGAAACCCAGCGCACCTGCCGAGGTGTACTGATGGCAGTAATCCAGTGTTTTGCCCACGGTTGAGTAACCGAGTTTATGGTCGTTGAATACACCGGCGACCAAGGCTCGTGTTTCGTCCAGGTCGTGCGACTGGAGCAGTTTGAAGTGGCTTGAGTGGGGGACGCGCAAAACGAAAACTCCGGATGTTTTCCCTTCTGTGCGATACGCTGTCAGCGCGGTTGCAATGGATGGTTTTTGCCGACGGAACAGTGTGTCTGGGCCAGCAAGGGAATGTACCTTTGATGTTGCCTTAATGTGGGCAAAAAAACATTCGGTACATTCCCTGACGTAACAAGGGTTTGTGTCAGGCTGCTGCCGGTGCCTCTGCGCATGACGCGATCATGTGTTCAGCACCTTGTTCGTCAAAATACCAGTCAGCCATGGTGCGCGGGTCGTTGAAACCTGCGGCCAGCGCCTGGGCCAGTTTGGGGCTGCCTTGGCAGGCCCCTAAAATGTTGAGCACGTACGCGGGCGGGTTCAGCATCGTGTTGGTCAAGCGTGCCGACCATTGCGCATTATTCCAGTTGTCTTGAGCGATTTCCTGCATCCAGTCGCGATCAAATGGCCGGTTGCCATGCGCTGTAATGGCTTTCATTAACCGGGTTGCACCTTTGCTGGCATTGTTGGACCCCTGGCCTGTCATTGGGTCGTTCAGAATATGAATGTCGCCGATACCCAGCACCGACCGGCCGGATGGCAGTGTGCCGACAGGCTTGCGTACGGTAGGCGTCACCGCACCGGCCAAGATGCCGTTGTTGTCGGTCAGCTTGACGTTGGTGAAACGGTGGGCTTCCCAGGGGAAGAACTCGTGTATCAGCTCCAGCGTCAGTGCCAGATGTTGCTCGGGCGTTTTAACGTCGGTCCAACGATCCATCGGGCCACCCAGGATGCACTCAAGATTGATGATGTCGCAGGGGCCGCTGAGCGTCAGGCCTGGAAAATGCACGAACTCACCAATACCCGGGTTGACGTTGATGTTGAACGCCCCGAAATCTTCCCGGGGTTTCATGCCGTGGACGTAGGTTAGTGCGGTAAGGCGCTGGGGCGCCGAATACTGACAGCGCTCGTCATCACGCTCAAAGAATTTTCCCAATTCGCCCTTGCCGGTGGCTACCAGTAACAGGTCGCATTGCGCAGCCAGAGCTTCGGCTTCGGCAATACCTACGTCGCTGATCAGGATCGTACCGCCCTTGCGCTCGAATTCATCCATCCAGCGGGGAATTTTAAGCCGTTGATCGACCGACTGGCCCGCCGGCATGCGGGTACGAAAGTCCACCATAACGCCGGCTTCGGCGTTGCCGGCACGGACATGCATCCCTTCAAGGGGCGGGCAGGCCTCGTCCCAGAACAGCAGGCCCTGCTCGCGCTCCAGGGCAACCGCCATGTTGTACATGGACTGGCTGGACAAAATCTTGCCTTGTGCGATGTCTTCTTTGCTGCGGTTCGAAACAATGGTCACTTCATGACCTTGCCCCAGAAGGCCGATGCCCAGTTGCAGCCCTGCATGCCCCGCACCGATGATCGTGATTTTGCGCATTTTTATTGTCTCCTGTGTGGTGTGTTCAAACCATGTCGTTGTAGTGATTCAAGACTTAGTTTGAAAGGGAGACAGATAACTGCCTATGCGTTTTCAGCGAGGATTATGCAGTTAGCGCAGAAATAACCACGCTTTTGGACTTGGGTGCCTGAAGGTTGAATCGAGCCTTTTTGATACTCACGGTTGCGTCTCTTGCATATTGGAAAATGCAGCCGGATATAGCCTTTTCCAAAAATCACACTGATACTCTTTGGCCGGAGAAAACAGGCCAGGCAGGTCAGGTATAAACCGCATGGCCTTTCCCTGTACTGAAAACAATTCCCATTCGGGTAATGCATTTGTCTGGGGAGTTCCGGTGCGCATGAATTGAGCCCAGGCCGCAATCATCTGCTCTGACATTGCCTGAGACGAGGGTTGAAGGTCCGGAGCATCAAGCCGTGAATTATTTGAAAAGTGGGGAAAGAAGTAATTGAGTTCGGATGAGTGGACTGCGCCCAGCTCGAAACCGGGGTCTGGCGATGCTGGCATGGAAACACCCAGCACGGGTGCATTTCGATCCGCAAAATCCATGAAATACACAGGTACATGGCGCGAAAGCAGGTAAGCCGTATCAACAAACTGGCAGTGGTTGATACCATTATCCGGCCGGAAGTCGGACATTACGGAACCCAGTGTGGCAGCAGGTGAGCCCTGCATATGAGCCGGATACTGTCGCTGGATAAGGGCGGTGTTATTGCCATACGCGGCCTGTAAGGACTCCGTGTAATTTTCTGCTGTTACGGTCTGGCCGGCTTGCACCGCATACCCAACCCACAGGCGCATCTCATCGCGTGTCCCACCATATAAAACGGGGACGCGCACAAACTGACCATTCTGCAAACTGTCCAACCCTTGGCGAGGCAACGTTGTTGTACCGAACACTGGCGCAAAGGCCATCAAGTCGGAGCCTGCCACCTTATCACCCGCCTGGATCAGTTGTTCTGCAGGAATCTGGCGCATACAGGCAACGGCATGATCCGGATCTGTGCACCCGACGGTTTCGCCCACAGTGCGCCCAAATGCATTCCGTTCATTGGCCGAACGTAGTGCAAAGGAACAAGCCGCGCTTTGGACGATGGCTTTATGGAACAGGTCTTGCGTTTGTTCGGGCACCAGCAAGTGCATGCATACTGACGCAGCACCCGCAGATTCTCCCGCTAATGTAATGTTGTCAGGATCACCGCCAAACGCGGCAATATTTTTTTTGACCCAGTGCATGGCCAGGCGCTGGTCTTCAAGTGCATACCCTCCGTTGTATTGCACGTCAAACCCGGGATGCGGCATGAAACCCAGAACTCCAAGTCTGTAATTGATGGACACGACAACGGCATCCATTTCACGCGCAAGACGATCCAGACGGTATAGCGCAGCCGACCCGCCAACAAACGAGCCACCATGAATCCAGACCAGGACCGGCCGTTTCACTGCCTTCGTCGGGGTTTCTTCCGGGATCCAGGGGCGAGAAATGTTCAGGTGAAGGCAGTTTTCATTCGCGCTGGATTCCGTGATGCCGTAGCGTGCGGCCTGGGCGCAGGCGGGTTGAAAAGTGCTCGCGTCAAGAATGCCTGTCCAGCCCGGTGCCGGTTGCGCGCGCGTCCAGCGCCGATCGCCTGACACATCATCACCATAAGGAATGCCGCGAAACTCCAGCACACCGTGACGTAGCGTGCCCCGTACCTTACCTTGATCCAGAACAACCAACGGGGGTTCAATCTGTACGTGGTTTGCAGCCCCTGTCCCCCAGGCCATCGACTGAATCAGTGCACATAACAACATGAGTAAAAGACCAGCCACAGCGGTATGGAAAGCTCTTCGGCTAAACGTCACAGGTAGCCTCCGTCAAGGGGGTGGGTTGCTCGGAAACAGACCGTTCCGATGAAGCAACTGAATTGATTAAAAATTAAAAACGGCCTTGTCGTATTTCGTCAGGGTCAGGCCTCGGTGGTGCTGGCCAGTTACCTCCCAGGACCTTATAGAGCGTGATCTGGTTGGTGTACTGTGACCATCGGGTCTGTGCCAATGATTGCTGTGCAGAATACAAAGTACGCTCGGCATCAAGCAGCACAATGTAGTTGTCACGCCCCTGCTCATAACGCAGGCGGGATAAACGCTCAGCTTGCGTGGCAGCAGTTACAAGGGCTTCCTGGGCCGTACGCTGCTGGTCCAGTGAAGTCTTCCAGGCCAGCGCGTTAGCGACCTCTTTGAAACCGGTTTGAATCGTTTTCTCGTATTCGGCCAAGGCAATGTCCCGGTCAGCCTGGCTGACAGCCAGATTGGCCCATAGTTTTTCACGCTGAAAAACAGGTAATGAGATCTGGGGAATGAAGGTCCACGCCCGACTGCCCCCCGAGAAAAGCGCTGAAAGCGCAGCGCTGGCGTATCCGATGCTGGTTGTCAGACTGATGGATGGAAAAAAGGCAGCCCTGGCAGCACCGATTTCCGCGTTGGCAGCACGCATTTTTTGTTCGGCCTGCAGGACATCAGGGCGATGTAACAGAACCTCGGAGGGCAGCCCTGCAGATAAGGCCTGAAAAATCGGATCAGGAGCATCGAATCGATGGGGCAAAAGAGACGTATCAATTGGTGAGCCTACGAGCAGGGTCAGTGCATTCAGGTCTTCCATAACCTGACCGGTATAACGGGCCAGGTCACTGCGCGCTGTTTCGATCGCTGTGCGTGCTTCCGCGAGATCCAGCTCGGAAACGGCCCCCAGTCGATAGCGATGTTCATTCAGGGTTAATGCTTTTTGCCGATTTTCCAGTGTGTTGCGGGAAATATGCTGTAATTCCTGATCAAGAGCCAGGGTCAACCAGGCCGTCGCCACTTCTGCAATCAAGGACAGTTCAGTGCTGCGCTGTGCGGCCTCTTGTGCCAGATAGCTGTGCAGGGCAGACTGGCTCAGCGAGTGAAGACGGCCAAACAGATCCAGCTCGAACGCAGTCAGCCCTGCACTGGCTGTATAGACGCCCGTTGAAGATGCAGGTTCGCTTCGTGTGAGGGCCGCGTTCAGGGTAGGTGCAGGCCAGGTGTCTGCACGTGCAGCACTGTAAAGGGCTCGTGCGCGTTCAACGTTCAGAAGTGCGACACGGGCATCGCGATTACTGGTTAATGCCTGGGTCATCACGGTTAACAGGCGTGGATCAAGGAAAAAATCGCGCCAACCTGCCCGTACGGCCGGCTGGACGGGTTCAGATGGCGTACTGCGCGATGAAGGGGAGCGTTCAGCGGTGGCGGACGGTGTTTCTGACGAGACAGCGACAGGCCAGGTGGCTGGAATCTGAGGGTCGGCAATTGGCACCTCCGGTTGAAGATTCACACAACCGCACAGCAAAAAACACAGACTCAAGCGAGCAGGACCCAATCGGAAGATACGTTTCCGGTATTCAGACATGACTGGCGTCTCCGCTTTCCTGTGCTGTTACATGCGGGTCGCCATGACTCTGTTGTTTCTGACGCTTCCCAAAGACGCGTTGCACCACTACAAAAAACAGTGGAATGAAAAAAATCCCTAACAGCGTTCCGACCAACATGCCTCCCAGCACACCCGTTCCAATCGCGCGCTGTGCGCCGGAACCGGCCCCGCTGGCCAGAGCCAGAGGCAAAACACCCAAACCAAACGCCATGGAGGTCATCAGAATGGGACGTAAACGGTCGCGTATCGCTTGCAGTGTTCCCTCGATCAACGCCATGCCCTGTTCAAGGTTAAGTTTTGCAAACTCAACGATCAGAATGGCATTTTTGCTGGTGAGTCCAACGGTTGTGAGCATGGCAACCTGAAAGTAGACGTCGCGCTCTAGGCCCAGCCACAGTGCGGCCACTACCGTACCCAGGATGCCCAGGGGAGCAACCATCAGTACGGCCGTTGGAATGATCCAGCTTTCGTACATGGCCGCCAGGCACAGGAATACGAACAGTAGCGAAAGCGCATACAGTTTTGGTGTCTGTGAGCCGGCCTGGCGTTCCTGGTAGGACATCCCTGTCCAGCTCATGCCCACACCGTCAGGTAATTGCGTGACCAGACGCTCGACTTCGAGCATGGCATCGCCGGAACTGACCCCCTGGGCGGGCTCGCCATTGATTTCCATGGCGGGTACTCCGTTGTAACGTTCCAGCTGGGGCGAACCGTACTCCCATTGCACCCGTGTAAATGTCGACAAGGGCACCATCTCTCCCTGCGCATTGCGTACGCTCCAGTGCAAAAAGTCCTCGGGGACCATCCGGAAGGTCGCATCCGCCTGCACATAAACCCGTTTGACTCGCCCGCGATCAATAAAATCATCGATGTAGTTTCCGGCCCAGGCTGTCGATAACGTGTCAGTGATGGTGCTGTGAGATACACCCAGTGCAGCGGCCTTGGCGACATCAATATCAAGACGTAATTGCGGTCTGTCCGACAGGCCATTGGCCCGGACATTGCGCAACAGGGTGCTTTTTGAGGCTGCAGTAAGGAATTGGTCTCGTGCATTCGACAGGGCATTATGGCCAATGCTGCCGGTATCCTGCAGGTAAAACACAAAGCCACTGGCAGTACCCAGTTCCGGAATGGCAGGAGGTGAGAACGCGTAGCCTGCAGCATCATCGAGTGCCATGAGGGCTGCTGATGTGCGCTGCCCGACAGCTGAAGCCGATGTCTCCGCGTCTCGCCTGAGATCCCAGTCTTTAAGCTTGACGAAAGCGACGCCCGTGTTCTGACCGGAGCCGGCAAAGCTGAAGCCCTGAACGCTCAGTACCGAATCAACCGAGGCGGTTTCTTCGTTCAACAGATATTGCTCCATCTGGGCTACGCTTTTTAATGTTCGTTCCTGGGTGGCACCGACGGGTGTCTGCAACATGGCCATCAACAAGCCCTGATTCT
Organism: Alcaligenaceae bacterium; assembly: GCA_012744285.1. GTDB lineage: Bacteria > Pseudomonadota > Gammaproteobacteria > Burkholderiales > Burkholderiaceae_B > Neopusillimonas > Neopusillimonas aromaticivorans. The sequence goes on along the minus strand of JAAYID010000191.1, from coordinate 918 downwards.
CTTCCGGCAGGAAAGCCCCCGGCAGCCTTAAAAAGGCAAATACCATATACCCTGTGAGCGCCAGGTAAATCAGCATGAAACGTCCTGATCGCCCAAGAATTTTCCGGACGCTGGCCTGATAGCGTGTGGTGCTTGCGTCAAAGTACGTGTTGAATAGCGCAAAAAAACGGCTTGCCCCGCCGGCGGGGCGTGTATCGTGTTGCGGGGTATGCTGTTTCAGCAGGGTGACACACAATGCGGGTGTGAAGACTAGGGCCACAATCACAGACAGGGCCATGGCCGCCACAATCGTGATGGAAAACTGCCTGTAAATGATACCAGTGGAGCCTGCCATGAAGGCCATGGGTACGAAGACTGAAGACAACACCAGGCCAATACCGATCAGTGCCCCGGTGATTTGCCCCATGGATTTTTGTGTGGCTTCTAGCGGCGACAGCTTTTCCTCGCTCATCAATCGTTCGACGTTTTCGACGACGACAATCGCATCATCCACCAACAGGCCGATCGCCAGCACCATGGCAAACATGGTCAGCATATTGATCGAGTACCCCAGCGCGGCCAACACACCGAATGTTCCCAGCAGCACCACAGGCACGGCCAGGGTGGGAATGAGTGTGGCCCGCAGGTTTTGCAAGAACAGGTACATCACCAGAAACACGAGCACTATGGCCTCAAACAGTGTTTGCACGACACCTTTGATCGAGACTTCGACAAAAGGTGTCGTATCGTAAGGCACGACCGCTCTCAAGCCTTGAGGGAAGTTTTTCTCGAGTTCGAGGATGGTTTGTTTGATTCGTTCGGCCGTTTCCAGTGCGTTCGCACCGGTTGCCAGGGAAATGGCAACCCCGGTGGCGGGTTTGCCGTTGTACCTGCTGAGTGTGCTGTAACTCTGTGAGCCCAGTTCCACGCGTGCAATGT
>JAAYID010000190.1 GCA_012744285.1 Alcaligenaceae bacterium | reverse complement strand
TGCCTTTGAGCCTGGCCGGTGCCTGTTCGATTTGCTCGTCGGTGTACGGCACACCCAGAACGCGCAGGGCACGCATACGGGCCTTGACATCGGTACCTTCAACCGAATTGCGCTGCAGCCAGGGGTACGCCGGCATATTGGATTCGGGAACCAGATCGCGCGGGTTGCGCAAATGCACCCGATGCCACTCGTCAGAGTAACGGCCGCCAACACGGGCCAGATCAGGACCGGTGCGCTTGGAGCCCCACAGGAAGGGGTAGTCGTACACGAATTCGCCGGCCAAAGAATAGGGGCCATAGCGCTGCACTTCAGATTGCAGCATGCGCACCTGCTGGGAGTGGCAGCCCACACAACCCTCACGGATGTAAAGATCACGCCCGACCAGTTGCAACGCGTCGTAGGGCTCTACACCTTCGGTAGGTGTCGTGGTGGAGTGCTGGAAGAACAACGGAACGATTTGAACCAGCCCCGCAAAACTGACCACCAGGATACTGCAGATGATCAGCCAGCCAATGTTGGTCTCAAGCGTGTCGTGACTGAAAAACTTCTTTTTTTCGTGAGCCATCGTATTCTCCTTATGCCGATGCAGCGCCAGTGGCGGACTGGGCCGATGCGGGGCCTACGAGCTTGGGATCGGTACTGTCGGGGTTGTACATATAGACCTCGGGGTTGGGCCGGGGCTGGCCAACAGCGGTCTTGAACGTATTCCAGGCCATCAGCACCATGCCTGACAGGAACAGCAAACCGCCCAGCAAACGAATGGCATAAAGCGGATAAGTGGCCTTGACACCTTCGACAAAACTGTAGGTCAGGGTGCCGTCAACGCCCGTGGCACGCCACATCAGACCCTGCATGACACCGGCAACCCACATTGAGGCGATATACAGCACCACACCAATGGTGGCCAGCCAGAAGTGCAGCTCGACCTGTTTCATGCTGGCCATGGTGGTGCGGCCATACAGACGCGGAATCAGGTAGTACAACGAGCCGAAGATGGTCATGGATACCCAGCCCAAGGCACCGGAGTGCACGTGGCCCACGGTCCAGTCGGTGTAGTGTGACAGCGCATTGACCGTACGGATGGACATCATGGAACCTTCAAACGTGGACATGCCGTAAAAGGACAGGCCGGTAATCAGGAACTTGAGAATGGGATCGGTACGCAGCTTGTACCAGGCCCCTGACAGCGTCATGATGCCGTTGACCATACCCCCCCATGACGGGGCCAGCAAAATCAATGAAAACACCATGCCCAGGGCTTGCGTCCAGTCGGGCAAAGACGTGTAGTGCAGGTGGTGCGGACCCGCCCACATGTAGGTGAATGCCAGTGCCCAGAAGTGAACGATGGACAGACGATAGGAGTAAATAGGGCGATCCGCCTGCTTCGGCACAAAGTAATACATCATGCCCAGAAAACTGGTGGTGAGGAAGAACCCGACGGCGTTGTGGCCATACCACCACTGCACCATGGCATCTTGCACACCGGCATAGGCCGAATACGATTTCCACATCGAAACCGGAATTTCAATATTGTTGAAAATGTGCAGAATGGCGATGGTCAGGATGTACGAGCCGAAGAACCAGTTGGCCACGTAGATGTGGCGAACGCGGCGCTTCATGATGGTGCCGAAAAAGACCACGGCATAAGCCACCCAGACCAGGGTGACCAGAATATCAATGGGCCATTCCCATTCGGCATATTCTTTGGTGCTGGTGAACCCCATGGGCAAGGTCAGGAACCCGGCCAGCAAACAGGCCTGCCAACCCCAGAACGTGAACGCGGCCAGTTTGTCGGAAAACAAACGTACCTGACAGGTGCGCTGCACAACGTAATACGACGTTGCAAACAAAGCTGTGCCACCGAAGGCAAAAATTACCGTGTTGGTGTGTACAGGCCGCAAACGGCCATAACTCAGCCACGGTGTATTGAAATTGAGTTCCGGCCAGATCAACTGCGCCGCAATCAATACGCCCACCGCCATGCCGATGACACCCCAGAATACGGTCATGATGGTGAACTGACGCACCACACCGTAATTGAAGGTCTCGGCCTGTTTTCCCAGCGTACCGGAATTGCCCATGAGAATCCCCTAATGACAAAAATGAAACAAAGCTTTTATACGTTTAAAACGACTGTATTTTTACTTTCGGCACCGATGAGAATCATCGGGTGGCGACGCGGTTGAATCATCATCGTCAAGAATCGACCGCGCCGCCGCATCGGTATCGTCGAACTGACCTGCAAAGATAGCCCACCAGAAAGCCACGCCTATTAACACGACCAGAATGAGCGAAATGGGCAAGAGCAGATATAACGCGCCCATGATACGACTCTAACCCTGAACAGCCGCTGACAGCGGCAACACAGCCCCGCACGACCAGCGGCGATAAAGGCGCCAGGCATTGGCTGCGACGGCAAGCGAAGATATCAGCATGGTAATGGCCGCCAGCCAGGGCTGAACGTACCCGAGCGCTGCCAAAGGCGTCAGCAGCAAATGCCACAGCATGGAACCGTACAAACTTTGGTTGGCGGTACGCTTGGCCGCAACGATAAGGGCATCAAGCTCGGCACCCGACACGTCGGGACGGTTCATGACCGCAGCATGCGCCGCCGAGACGGCGGTGGGTACTGACATGGCCAAGGCGCAAGGACAACTGATGACAAGCAACGCCACCGTGACCGCGACGGCATGCCCGGGTGCGTAGAAAAGCCAGATGCCACCCGCTATGAACGCCAGCGCCAGCTGGACCACCGTGAACCAGAGCGCAACCTGATCAGAAATGGCGGACATGGCCCTGCGGGCAGACTCGATACGCCGATGAGCAACAGACGCATGACCCGCACCGGGCTGCACCGACTGACGTGCACAATATTCAAGGTAGCGCGCCGTCAATAGAAACGCCACAAACATGGTGACCGATTCAAAATAAACCTCGCCACGGGTTGTCCAGGTGGCATAGGCACTGGGGATGAACGCGGCCAGGATACCCAGCGCAACCGGCACATCCATACTGATACCGGCCCGGCGGATACGCGCCACCGCCCCACGCCACACCGGCCACGCGCAATACAGCACCACCGGCACCGTAAGCACCAGACTGATCCAGTTCAGCAGAATGATGGCTTCGTCAAGAAAAGAAAGGTCTTCAGGCGACATCGGCTTGTCGCGCAGGTAGCCGGGAAAGGCGAACATCATGACCTGCATCATGCCCAGCCACGCCAGCCCGAGACGCGCGAGCATATGCCGCCTTTCATTGCGATCGGCGGGCGAAAGATTCCGGGGAGGGGCAAACAAAGTCCAGGCTGACATGCACTGGACTTTAGCTGAAACTCGGGTTTTCCCTGTTGATGAAAATCAAGGGCCGGTACAATGCGTTGTTTGTGCGCTGCATCACACGTCTGCGACCTGCACCGGTTATCTGCATCCAGCGCCTGTCATCCGCCTGTAATCCGTTCATATCGAAACGACCATGACCCACAACGACCTCGCCAACGCGCCACTCGGGCACACCGTAAGTTACCCGAAAAGCTACGATGCCTCTGTACTGTTTGCCATTGATCGCGCCAACAACAGGGCCAGCCTGGGGCCTCTGCCCGCCTGGCAAGGTGCCGACCTCTGGACCGCCTATGAACTGTCGTGGCTGAACCCGAAAGGCAAACCGGTAGTTGCCATGGGCCTGTTTACGGTTCCGCACGACACACCGCGCCTGATTGAGTCAAAATCGTTCAAGCTTTATTTGAATTCGTTCAATGAAAGCCGGTTTGACAGCCTTGAGCAGGTTGTCGGCATCATGCGAACCGATCTGGAAGCGGCCTGCGGCGGCCCGATGGGCATCACGATTACCCCGTTACGAGCAGACACCCGCGAGCTTTGCACAGCACTTCCGGGGGAAAACATTGACGATCTGGACGTCGAAATCAGACATTACCAACCAACGTCGGGGCTGTTGCAATGCGACCCGACCACGACAGTAACGGAAACATTGACCTCAGACCTGCTGAAATCAAACTGCCCGGTTACCGGCCAGCCCGACTGGGGTAGCGTTCAAATTACCTATACCGGCCCGAAAATCGACCGCGCCGCCCTGCTGCAATACATTGTGTCGTTGCGCCAGCACAATGAGTTTCATGAACACTGTGTTGAAACCCTGTACTGCGATATCTGGCGCGAATGCAAACCCGTTGCATTAACCGTTTACGCCCGCTATACCCGACGCGGTGGCCTGGACATTAACCCCTGGCGCAGCAGCCACCAGGTGGAAGTGGCCGCACAACGTACGCCGCGTCAGTAATTCGGGTTCAGGGCGGGTACACGCTGCTGCGCAAAGGCGTTGCGCTGTTGGGCTTGCGACCAGCCCCTTTTTACGAACGGGCCGCCACCGAACGACCGATCACCAGTGCAGCCGCCGCAGCCACCACAAAAAAGATGGCCCCACCCACCCAGGGACCACGCACCAGCCCTGCATCAAGCATCACACCGAAACCCACTGGCGCCAGGGACGCGCCGACATCCATCCCCGAATACACCAGACCATAGACGGTACCGGTAGCACCCTTGGGGGTGATGCGACGGATCAGCATGTCGCGCGATGGGGTTGAAACTCCGGCACAAAACCCGCCCAGCGCCACCGCGCCCATGGCCCCCCACGCACTGACCCAACCCGACGCCAGCACCAGCAACAACACGCCAGCCATAACCAGCGAACCCGCAATGGTCAACTCGGTACGCTGGGTATGCCCAACCATGAAGCCCCCGGCGATCATCCCCAAAGCTGACGCCAGCATATAACCCGATAACGCCGAGCCCGCGCGCACGGCATCAATGCCATACACATCGCCCAGCATCGGAATACTGTAGGTCTGGACCACAGACAACGATGCCGCAGTCAGCGCAAAGAAACAGAACGCCCCCCACAACGCCGGTTGACGCACCAGGTAATTCAAGGTCTGACCCACCGTTTTGGTGGCCAGTGAATCGCTTGGGTTTGCCGAAGCCGTTCCTGCCGAATGGGCACTGGCACTGGCATCAGGATGAGCGTTGGCCTGCGCCGCTGCACCGAACGCCGCATTTTGCCCGGCCAGCAAGCCGCGCCCAAGCCACACAAACACCAGCACAATAGCCACCAGTACACCGGCACCAATAGCCGCCACACGCCAGTTGGCCAGGTAAATAAGGGCCGACATGAACACGGGGGTCAACGCCCATCCCAGGTTGCCGGTAAACCCGTGCGTGCTGAACGCGTGCCCCAAACGACGCGGACTGACCCGGTGGTTGAGAATCGAATAATCGACCGGGTGAAAAATGGAATTACCCAACCCGCCGATGATGGCAGCCACAACCAGCATGGCATAGCCATTGGCGGCACCAATCAGGACACCCGCCACGACAAAGCTGGCCAGCCCGAACAACAGCACGGGTGCCGGACCAATGCGATCAACGACAAACCCCGACGAAGCCTGCCCTACCCCCGAAATGATAAAAAAAATAGCGACCAGCAAACCCAGCTGGCTGTAGTTGAATCCGAACTCGGTGTTCAGCGCAATGAACAGCGTGGGAAACACCAGCTGGAAAAAATGTGAACACGCGTGGGCAGCGCCAATAAGCGTGATGATTTGCCAGTCTTTACGCTGGATTTGCGGGGTATCGACAAAACTGTCGGCAGTAGTGGCGGTCATGGCAGAGATAAAGAAAAAATAACGTACGAGACGCACGAATCAAGTGGCAACGCAAAACAGCGTTATATCGATCCCCGGGATGCCATCAGGTCGCGCCAGCAGACAGCGTCGTGAAGCGCAGCCCCTGGAGACGTGTCAGGCTGACCCGGCAGAGCCCGATCGGGCACGAATTTGCGGCCAGGCACGCTTCAGATAATAAAACATTGACCACACGGTAAGTACGGCGGCAATGACAATCAGTACCTGACCCACCCAAGGCATGGGAACACCGTAGAACGGCTGCCAGTACAGCAAGCACGGAATGGCCACCATTTGCGCCGCTGTCTTGAACTTGCCCAGCCAATGCACAGCCACGCTGCCGCTGGCACCGATTTTGGCCATCCATTCGCGCAGGGCGGAAATTGTGATTTCGCGGCCAATGATAATGAGGGCGATAAACACATCGACCCGCTGCAGGTCGAGCAAAACCAGCAAGGCCGCCGACACCATGAGCTTGTCGGCCACCGGGTCAAGAAAGGCGCCAAACGACGATGTCTGGTTCCAGCGACGCGCCAGCCAGCCATCGAACCAGTCGGTGACCGCTGCCACAATGAAGACCAGGGCCGCCGCGGTATCTCGCACGGGCACGGCCACCCAGCTTTCAGGCACGTAGTAAAAAGCGACGAAGAGCGGAATCATGAGGATCCGCAACCACGTCAGCATCATGGGAAGATTGATTGGCATAACCGTAATACTAACTTATCGCAGCGCAAAATAAATACGCTCGGCCAGCTCGGCCGAGATCCCTTCAACGCTGCGCAATTCATCGATACTGGCATTAGCCACGCCCGAAAACCCGCCAAAGCGGGCCAGCAGTTTCTGACGCCGCTTCGCACCCACTCCTTCAATTTCTTCAAGACGCGACACGTTGCGGGTCTTGGCACGCTGTGCTCGCATGCCGGTAATGGCAAACCGGTGCGCCTCATCGCGAATCTGGGCAACGAGCATCAGCGCAGCAGACTCAAGACCCAACGCCACAGGTTCGCGACCATCGGTAAAGACCAGGGTTTCAAGGCCTACCTTGCGCCCCTCACCTTTAGCGACACCCACCAGGACCTGGGTGTCCAGACCCAGCTCGGCGAATACCTGCCGCGCCACTTCAACCTGACCCTTGCCACCATCAATCAGCACTACATCGGGTAACTCAGCCTGTCCTTCAGCAACACGTGCAAATCGCCGGGTCAGTACCTGGCGCATGGCCGCGTAATCATCACCCGGGGTGATACCGGCAATGTTATAACGCCGGTAAAGCGACGGCTGCATGTCATTGTTGCGGAACACCACGCAAGAGGCCTGGGTAGCCTCGCCGGCCGTATGACTGATGTCAAAACATTCGATGGTCAACGCCTCGAGGGCCGACGGGTCGGTATCCAACCCTAACACATCAGCCAACGCCAGAGTCCGGGCCGCTTTTGCACCCGACTCGGTCAGCAGGCGAGCCAGTGCCAGTTCGGCATTGTTACGTGCCTGCTCAAGCCACGATTTTCTTAGCCCCTGGGGCCGCGTCAACACCCGCGCCTTGCGCCCGGTTTGTTCGTGCAGCAAGGCCATCAGCCCAGTGTCGGACAAGGCATGCGAACATACCAGCACCGCCGGCATCGGGCGATCCAGGTAGTGCTGTCCTACAAACGCCGTCAGGATCTCACCCGGCTCATCACCATCGGTGTGTGTCGGGAAGAAGGCCTTGTCACCCAAATGACGCCCGCCCCGCACCATGGCCAGATTGACGCACACACGCCCCCCCGACACCAGCACAACAATAATGTCCACATCATCGGTGCCGATTTCTTCCATGGTTTGCTGCTGCAGCACCCGTGCCAGCGCCCCCATCTGGTCGCGCAAGACCGCCGCCTCTTCAAAGGCCAGACGTTCAGAGGCCGCCAGCATCCGCTGCTCGATGTCAGCCATGACCTCACCGGCCTTGCCATCCAGAAAGCGCACCGCCCGGTCGACATCGGCCTGATAATCGTCCAAGCTGATCTGGCCTACGCACGGCGCCGAGCAGCGCCCGATCTGGTTCAGCAGGCACGGCCGCGAGCGGTGGGAATACACTGCATCCTCGCAGGTGCGCAAACGAAAGACCTTTTGCAGTATCTGGATGGTTTCGCGCACGGCCCAGCTGTTAGGGTACGGACCAAAAAAACGCCCTTTGCCCGATGTGCTGCCTCGGTAATAGGCGATGCGAGGGGCATCGTGCGCGCTGACTTTCAGATACGGGTACGACTTGTCATCGCGGAACAAGATGTTATACCGGGGCCGCAAGCGCTTGATCAGGTTGTTTTCAAGCAGCAAGGCCTCAGCCTCGGTACGCGTTACCGTGACCTCGATGCGCTGAACCCGCGCCACCATATGGGCAATGCGCGGGCTGGCCAGATTTTTCTGGAAATACGACGACACGCGCTTTTTAAGGTCACGTGCCTTGCCGACATACAACACCTCATCGTGTTCATCGATGTGCCGATAAACGCCGGGCAAATTTGGCAGATCAGCCAGAAATGATTTCAGATTGAAGGTCTCGGGCATAGTGATAACGTGCCTGGCGTTGCAAAGTGGCCCAATCGGGTGATGGCACGCGCGGCATCAGGCTGCGAATCCGGCGCAGCGATTCTGCCGGCATGGTGTAGTCAAGACGCTGCAGCAAATCGTCAGCCAGCTCGGGGTGATTGCAAACCAGCACCATGTCACAGCCGGCTTCCAGCGCGGCCTGGGCCCGTTCAAGAATGTCGCCCGCCACTGCCGCACCGGCCATGGTCAGATCATCGGAAAATACCACGCCATCGTAGTTCAGATGACCGCGCAGCACGGCATTGATCCAGTAATCAGAAAAACCGGCCGGCTTGGGGTCGACCTGGCTGTAAATGACATGCGCCGGCATGACCGAAGGCAACACCATGTCGCCCAACCAGCCGTAAGGGGCGGCGTCTTCACGCATGATTTCTTCAAATGAACGGTCATCCACCGGAATATCGTGATGCGAATCAGCGTGAACATAGCCATGCCCCGGAAAGTGCTTGCCGCAGGCGGCCATGCCGGCCAGCTGCAAGCCCTGGATCAGGGCGCGTGCCAGCATCGCCACGATCTGCGGTTCACGGTTGAACGAGCGGTCACCAATGACTTCGCTGTTGCCATAATCCAGATCAAGCACGGGAGTGAAGCTCAGGTCAACCCCGCAGGCACGCAATTCGGCCGCCAGCACGTAACCGGTTTCCGTGGCCAGACGCAGCGCCGCCAGCGAGTCGTCCATCCAGATTTCACCCAGACGACGCATGCTGGGCAACGGGGTGAACCCATCGGTGCGAAACCGTTGTACACGCCCGCCTTCGTGATCAACCGCAATCAGCAAGGGTTCGTCACGCGCCGCATGAATAGCCTGGCACAAGGCCGTCAATTGCGCTCGATTTTCAAAATTGCGTGAAAACAGAATGACGCCACCCACCAGCGGGTGACGCAACCGGGCCACTTCGTGTTCGGTCAAGCGGTAGCCCTGCACATCGACGATGACCGGGCCGGGTGGCAATATCGCCGCCATGGTGTTACTCCTGTTGCCCGCAGGCAGGTTTGGTTTCGACCACGGCAAACGCCGTGACCATATCTTTTTCGTCGCTGACGGAAATGTGAGCGGCCCCGTAGCGCTCGGCATACCAGCCGGCCAGGGGCTCGTTCAGTGCCACCAGAGGTTTGCCCCCCGGGGCATTGACCACTTCCATGCGACGCCAACTCATCGGGCTGTGCATGCCCAGCCCGATCGCCTTGGAAAAGGCCTCTTTGGCCGCAAACCGGGTGGCCAGATAGCGTATGCCGCGTTGCGGATCGCGTGCCTTGCGCCGCAAAAAAACCGGCCATTCGCGTTCCCCGAGAATGCGCAGGGCAAAGCGGTCTCCGTGACGGGCATAGGCCGCCGCAATGCGATCAACCCGGGCGATATCGGTGCCGATACCGGCGATGGACGCCCCGCCCGGCTGAACCGTGATCACGCTTACTGCCCTTTGAATTCGGGCGTACGCTTGGCCATGAAGGCCGCAACGCCTTCGGCATAGTCATCGGTGTAACCCAGATCGCGCATCAGGTCGCGTTCGAGATCAAGCTGCTGGGCCAGGGTATTGTCCAGACTTTGATTGATCGCCTGCTTGGCCGCCGCCAGCCCTTTGGTGGGCGCACTGGCAAAATGCGCGGCCAGGGCATCAAGACGGGCGTCAAATTCGTCATCGGGCACGCATTCCCAGATCAGCCCCCACTGCTCTGCCTTGCGGGCGCTGATCTTGTCACCCAGCAAAGCCATGCCCATGGCACGAGCCCGCCCCACCAGGCGCGGCAAAATATAGGTACCACCGGTATCGGGCAAGAGCCCGAGGCGGCAGAACGGCTCGATAAAGCTGGCGGATTCACGCGCAATGACAATATCGCCGGCCAGCGCCAGATTGGCCCCCGCCCCTGCCGCAACACCGTTCACGCCGACCACCACCGGCATGGGCAAGGCGCGCAAACGCTTGACCAGCGGCGCATAGTTCTTTTCAATGCTTTCACCAAGATCGGTACGCTGCTGGCCCGGGGTGGCCACACGGGCCGAAAGGTCTTGCCCGGCGCAAAACCCGCGCCCGGCACCGGTCAGCACCAGAACCCGGGCACCTTGTGTTTCAACCTGGGTCAGGGCCTGCCGCAGGGCTTCGTGCATGTCGGCCGTAAAGCTGTTGAGCTTGTCGGGGCGATTCAGGGTAATACGCGCAATGCCGTCGGTCAGGCTGAAAAGAATGCTGGTGTCGCTCATGGGGATCCTTAAATTTTAAGGAAGTGCTCGCGATAATGCTTGAGCTCTTCAATAGACTCGTAGATGTCGGCCAGCGCTTCGTGCTTGCTGTGTTTTACAAAGCTTTTATAGACTTCGGGCTTCCAGCGCAGCGCCAGTTCTTTCAGTGTGGAAACATCAAGATTACGGTAATGGAAGAATGCTTCCAGGCGAGGCATGTACTTCACCAGGAAACGACGGTCTTGCCCCACCGTGTTACCGCACAACGGCGACTTGCCGGGGCTGACATGCTGGGCCAGGAACGACAACAGAATAGTTTCCGCCTCTTCCTCGTTGATGGTGGATGCCTTGACCTTGTCGGTCAGACCGCTTTTGCCATGGGTTGCCGTATTCCATTTATCCATCGCATCGAGCACCTCGTTGCTTTGGTGAATGACCATGACCGGGCCTTCGGCCACAAAGGTCAGGTCAGCCTCTGTCACGATAACTGCCGCTTCAATGATGCGTTCTTTTTCAGGGTCGAGCCCTGTCATTTCAAGATCAAGCCAAACCAGTCGCTGGTCTTTGTTAACCGCCATTTTTAACCGCCATATAATCGTTCTTAAAACATCGATTTTCGCATACCTCAACGGTCCTTATGTTTACTGCGCTGTTTCTTGTCTTTCTGTTCGCCGATATTTCCCTGCGCCTGTGGCTGGGCCTGCGGCAAATCCGTCATGTTGCCCGCCATCGCGACCAGGTGCCGGTCGAATTTTCCGACCGTATCAGCCTGCGCAGCCATCAGCGTGCCGCCGACTACACACACGGCAAAATCCAGATCGGGCTGGTTGAAACCATCACCGAAGCTGCTGTGCTGATCGGCTTGACCCTGTTGGGCGGCCTGCAGTTTCTTGACATCAAACTGGGGCAATGGATTGAACACGAAATGTGGCGTCAACTGGCCCTGATGGGTAGCGTGGTCGCCGTCATGGGTGTGGTTGGCCTGCCCTTCTCGTTATGGCGCAAGTTTGGCCTTGAGGCCCGCTTCGGCTTTAACCGCATGTCGCTGGGCCTGTTCATCAGCGACACCCTGAAAGGGCTGCTGATTGCCGTCGTGCTGGGTTTGCCGCTGGCGGCCGGTGTGTTGTGGTTCATGGGCAACACGGGCGCGTACTGGCACTGGTGGGCGTGGGGCGTCTGGGTCGTATTCAACATTCTGGTGATCTGGCTGTTCCCCACCGTCATCGCGCCGCTGTTCAATAAATTCACCCCGCTCGACAACCCGGTGTTGGCTGATCGTATCCATACTCTGGCGGGACGCTGCGGCTTTGCCATCAGCGGCCTGTTTGTCATGGACGGCTCGAAGCGATCGGCACATGGCAATGCCTACTTCACCGGCTTTGGCCGTTCCCGCCGCATTGTATTTTTCGATACCCTGCTGTCACGCCTGGACGCCGATGAAGTTGAAGCCGTGCTGGCCCACGAACTGGGCCACTTCAAATTCCGCCATATCCTCAAACGGTTGGCCGTCAGCTTCCTGCTGGCCCTGGGCTTTTTTCAGGTGCTGGGCTGGCTCTCGCAGCAGGTCTGGTTCTACACCCAACTGGGGGTCATTCCGCAACTGGGCCGTCCTAACGATGCCCTGGCCCTGATCCTGTTTTTCCTGGTCATGCCGGTGTTCACGTTCTGGATCACACCGCTCATCAGCCTGATGTCGCGCAACGATGAATTCCAGGCCGATCAATTCGCCGCACGACAAGCCTCAGGCCCGGCACTGATCTCGGCACTGGTCAAGCTTTACGACGACAATGCCGCCACCCTGACCCCCGACCCGCTGCATTCCGCCTTTTACGACAGCCATCCTCCTGCCGCCGTGCGTATCCAGAAGCTCAAACATGCCCACTGAAACTGCTGTTGAGGGGCGTGTCGTCACCGCCCATGGACGCCATTACGGCGTTGAGTTTGTCGATGGGCGCGTGCGCCACTGCTTTCCGCGTGGCAAGAAAACCGATGCTGCGGTGGGTGACCGGGTGCTGGTGCGCTTCCAGGGCAACGAAGAAGGCGTCATCGAAAAACGCCTGGAGCGCAAGAACCTGCTCTACCGTTCCGATGAAATGCGCACCAAGCAGTTTGCGGCCAATGTCGACCTGCTTCTGCTGGTGGTAGCCACCACCCCGGCATTTTCAGATGACCTGATCGGGCGGGCTTTGGTCGCGGCGCGTACGGCGGGTATCGAACCCGTCATCATTTTGAACAAAGCCGACCTGGCCGAGAATTTACCTACGGCACGCGCCCGGCTGGAAACCTACACCAAAGCCGGCATCCAGGTACTTGAACTGAGCGCCCTGAACCCGCAGCAGGTGCATGCCGCCCTGCTTGAGCGTATCAAAGGTAAAACAGCCCTGCTGCTGGGCCAAAGCGGGATGGGGAAATCGACCTTGCTCAATGCCCTGGTGCCCGACGCCGCCGCCCATACGCAGGAACATTCTGCGGCACTTGACGCCGGCAAACACACGACCACCACCACCCGGCTGTACCACCTGCCCCAAGGCGGCGAAATTATCGACTCTCCCGGCTTCCAGAATTTCGGGCTGTACCATTTGTCGGATGTGGAAATCCAGCATGGGTTCGCCGAGTTTGAGCCCTTCCTGGGAACGTGCAAATTTTACAACTGCACCCACCGCCACGAGCCAGGCTGCGCGATTCTGACCGCGCGAAAACAGGGTGAAATCAGCATTGAACGGCATGCCCTGTACGAGCGTATTCTGGCGGAAAACGAAGCGCAGGGACGTTACTGACCGCGTGCAACACCCGGCCAGGGCCCGTTGTGACACAGCTGATGTGTTCTCATTGCACAAGCAAGACGCTCACTACTTGACCAGAGCCTCTAACGCCCCCACTCACTGGCTCTTCATTGCCCTGCGAACGCATCTGGCGCACAGAGCCAAAGTCTTTAGCGGCCGGCCAACACTTTGTGAGCCGCCGCAAGATGATGGTACAGATTACGCACCAGGGCAGCCGTTGCCCCCCAGATAAAGTACGGACCCCACGGCATTGAAAAATAAAGCCGCTGCTTGCCGTCGGGCAAGGTGGCCCGATGCAGGCGATGATTGGCCGGATCCATGAGAAAGGCCAGCGGCACCTCGAACACTTCAGCCACTTCGGTGACATCGGGTTTGACCTCGAAACCCGGACGAATCAAACCGATGACGGGTTCCATGGTAAAGCCCGTGCCGGTCAGGAAACTGGGATGAGTACCCCAGGTTTCAATGAAGCGAGCCTCGACGCCAATTTCTTCGTGAGTTTCGCGCAGTGCAGCAGCCAAAGCGCTTTCGTCGGCGGGCTCGATGCGCCCCCCGGGAAAACAGATTTGCCCGGCATGCGACGATAAATTGGGGGAACGCCGGGTAAACAAGACATTCAGGCCGGTTTCGCGTTGCACCAGAGGAAACAACACCGCTGCCTGGATGGCCGTAGCCAACGAATCGGTATCAATACGAAAGGCGTCGGAAAACACCGGCTCGACATCCCAGGGAACCGGAGTGCTGAAGGCCGCCTTCAGGAAATCAGCCTGCAACGCCTGCCCGGGTAGCGGTGCCAGAATGATTTCGGGCGGCACAATGGGCTGAGTCTGGGGATCAAACCCGGGAACAATGATTTTGCGCCTGGGCGCAAGCGGTTGCGATGAGTTTTGCGACATGACCCAAAAAACAAAGGCACCCGCGGGTGCCTTTGCCTTAATGACTGGAAGACCAGAAAAGTGCTTATTGAGCGACTTTGTCGGCCTTGCGAACCAGTTTTTCTTTGATGCGAGCAGACTTACCCGAACGGCTACGCAGATAGTACAGTTTAGCACGACGGACATCACCACGACGCTTGACTTCGATGGAAGCAATTTGTGGCGAGTACAACTGGAAGGTACGCTCTACGGCTTCACCCGACGAAATTTTACGAACGATGAACGACGAGTTCAGGCCACGGTTACGACGGCCGATAACGACACCTTCATACGCCTGAACACGCTTGCGGTTACCTTCAACCACGTTAACGTTGACAACGACGGTATCGCCGGGGGCAAAGTCAGGTTTGGGTTGACCATTGGTAAGGCGAGCAATTTCTTCTTGCTCAAGTTGCTGGATGAGATCCACGGTAGACTCCGGTAAACATCATACGTGACGCCTGCTAGTTTTTGGTAGCGCCACCAGAGGATGCAAGTTGCAAAGCCCACTATTGTAGCGACCAAACCGTATTTAAGCAATACAAACAGCACGTTGCCTGGCTAGAGCAGGTCTAAAAGCCCCCTGCTGCCCCCAGCCACATCAGCCCCGGAATGGTTGCGCCCCAAATGACCACCATGAATACGTCGGCCAGAATAGCCCCGCGTGACAGGCCTTTGCTTGACGCCAACCGCGAAAAACCTGTGCCTCGCACACCGGACGATACCGCAGCGTTACCCACCGCTGAAAATGGCAGACGCGGCGTTCGAGGTGTGGCCACCCTTTCTGCATTGGGCCAAGAGACCTTTGAACCTGACCGGGAAAATTTTGAACCTTGCATAACACCCCCTGATTAGCTGTTTTTATATACAGTAAATTAACTGTACAAAAAAACAGCATTTGAATCAAGCGCTGTTGCAAAGATGTGTGTTGTTCCCACCGCCATGAGCGTGTTTTTTCAGAACGGGCAGCAAAAACCCCGCGTATGCACAAGGCACAGGCGGGGCTTATGACACCCTGACCCGACAACGCATAACGCGCCAGGCCGTTGGGTAATTTACTTACAGCGAACTGGCCAGTTCAGGCACAGCCTGGAACAGATCGGCAACCAGACCGTAATCGGCTACACCAAAAATAGGGGCTTCAGCATCTTTGTTGATGGCGACGATGACTTTGGAGTCTTTCATGCCGGCCAAGTGCTGGATGGCACCGGAAATACCAACGGCCACATACAACTGTGGTGCAACGATTTTCCCGGTTTGACCTACTTGCCAGTCGTTAGGCGCATACCCGGCATCGACCGCTGCACGCGAAGCGCCCAACGCCGCGCCCAGCTTGTCAGCCAGAGGTTCAAGAATCTTGAAGTTCTCGGCGCTGCCCATGCCGCGACCACCCGAAACCACAGCGGCAGCACCCGCAAGCTCTGGACGATCGCTTTTCGCCAGCTCACGGCCCACAAACGCCGACAAACCCGAGTCGGCAACAGCCGCAGCCGATTCAACGGCAGCCTGACCGCCTTCACCGGCAACCGGGTCAAATGCTGTCGTACGCACAGTAATGACTTTGACGGCGTCTTGCGACTGCACGGTGGCAATAGCGTTACCCGCATAAATGGGGCGCGCAAACGTGTCCGCCGACTCTACCGCAATAATGTCGGAAATCTGGGCAACGTCCAGCTTGGCAGCAACGCGGGGAGCAACGTTCTTGCCGGTCGATGTCGCAGCAAACAAGATGTGCGAATACGACGATGCCAGACCCAGAACCTGGGCGGCCAGGTTTTCAGCCAGACCCTCAGCCAGCGAAGCGCCATCAGCCAGAATGACCTTGGCGACACCGGCTGCTTTGGCCGCCTGATCGGCCGCCGCTTGGGCACCGGCACCCATGACCAGCACATGCACATCACCACCGATTTTCGCAGCAGCGGCGATAACGTTGAGGGTTGCGCCCTTCAGTTGGGCATTATCGTGTTCAGCAATAACCAATACGGACATGATCAGACCACCTTCGCTTCATTTTTGAGTTTATCGACCAACGCAGCAACGTCGGGAACCACCACACCGGCAGAACGCACGGGCGGCTCGCTAACCTTGAGCGTTTTAAGGCGCGGCGCGACGTCAACACCGAGCTCTTCGGGTGTCAGCGTGTCGAGCGGTTTCTTCTTGGCCTTCATGATGTTGGGCAACGTCACATAACGCGGCTCATTCAGACGCAGGTCAGTTGTAACAATGGCAGGCAGTTTCAGCTCGAGCGTTTCAAGGCCACCATCAATTTCACGGGTCACTTTGACTTTATCGCCGGCAACTTCAACCTTGCTGGCAAAC
Organism: Alcaligenaceae bacterium; assembly: GCA_012744285.1. Taxonomy (GTDB): domain Bacteria; phylum Pseudomonadota; class Gammaproteobacteria; order Burkholderiales; family Burkholderiaceae_B; genus Neopusillimonas; species Neopusillimonas aromaticivorans. Next base: position 467 of record JAAYID010000190.1, on the reverse strand, counting down.
GTGGCCTGCGGCCAGTCGAGCAAAGCGGCCAACATTTGACCAGTTTGATTGGCATCGTCGTCGATCGCCTGCTTGCCCAGGATAACCAGCTGAGGCTGTTCTTTGTCGACCAGGGCCTTGAGCAACTTGGCAACGGCCAACGGCTGCAATTCGACATCGGTCTGGACCAGGACGGAACGGTCGGCGCCAATCGCCATCGCGGTACGCAAGGTTTCCTGCGCCTGCTGCACACCACACGACACCGCAACGACCTCGGTGGCGACACCGCTCTCTTTCAGGCGGGTCGCTTCTTCGACGGCAATTTCGTCGAAGGGGTTCATGGACATTTTGACGTTGGCAACATCAACGCCGGTTTGATCGGATTTCACGCGTACTTTGACGTTGTAATCAACCACACGCTTGACAGGCACCAATACCTTCATCGAGCACTTCCTCCGGGGAAATTAAATATAGACTGCCGGCAACAC
>JAAYID010000189.1 GCA_012744285.1 Alcaligenaceae bacterium | reverse complement strand
TAACGAGGGGTTGGAAGCCTCAGAACGTCAGGTGAGCCCGTCGACCGTCGTCAACCAGACCAACCTCTCAAACCCGCTCGTCGGCCACGCAGCAGGCAGCCATGCCGCTGAGCCCACCCTGGCTTACCGGAACGAACCTGGCCAGCCCCCTGAAAAATCCGTATCAAGTCCGGCCTGGCGTCCGGGTTTTAGCCAACAGACCCTGAACCTGCGATCAGCCCCGTCAAGACATGCTGCCGATTGGCAAACCCTGTATCGTCCCCTTGAGACGATTACTGCTCCGAATCCGTTTCCCGCGGGCACCGTCTCGCAACCCGAGGGTTCGACGCCTGCCCAGATGACGCCAATTTCTGATCAGGCTGCCGCTTCCCTGCCGGATCATGAGTTTCCCCTTGGCATGGCGCTGGCCCAGGTCCACGGCATTTACATCCTGGCGCAAACCGCCACGGGCCTGATCCTGGTGGACATGCATGCCGCCCATGAGCGTGTTGTCTATGAGCGCCTGAAAACGGCCATGGATACCCACCAGTTGCCCCGACAAGAACTGCTTGTTCCGGTGGTATTCAATGCTTCGGAGAAAGACGTCGCCCTGGCTGAAGAATATGCCGATGTGCTGAATGAGCTGGGTCTGGTGTTGCGCCCGGCCAGCCCGACGGCTCTGACCGTACGCGCCGTCCCCGCTTTGCTGGCCAGTGGTGATATTGAATCGCTGGCGCGCAATGTGTTGCTTGATCTGGCAGCGGTCGGCTCGTCCAGCCAGCTGATTGAACAACGCAACGCACTGCTGGCGACCATGGCCTGCCATGGCTCGGTTCGGGCCAACCGGCGTCTGAGCCTTGAGGAAATGAATGCGCTATTGCGCAATATGGAACGCACCGAGCGAGCCGACCAATGCAACCACGGCCGCCCGACCTGGGTGCACTGGACCTTGGGCGACCTGGACAAACTTTTCATGCGCGGCCAATGACACACCCACACCCCATCCTCTGCCTGGCCGGACCAACGGCTGCGGGCAAAAGCGCCTCGACGCTGGCCATTGCAGGCCATTGGCCGGTTGAAATCATTACTGTTGACTCGGCCACCATTTACCGGGGTATGGACATCGGCACGGCCAAACCCTCCCGGGAAGAACAGGCCCAGGTTCCGCAGCATTTGCTGGACATCCGTGATCCGTCTGAAAGCTATTCAGCCGCAGAGTTTTGCAACGATGCAACCACACTGATTGAACAGATCCGTGGCCGGGGCCGTATCCCGCTGCTGTGCGGGGGCACCATGATGTATTACAAGGCACTGCGGGAAGGGCTGAATGATCTGCCGGGGGCCGACCCGGCCCTGCGCGCTGAACTGGAAGCCGAAGCGGAGAAATCGGGTTGGCCAGCCTTGCACGCGCCTCTGGCCGAGGTAGACCCAGTCACCGCCGCACGCCTGGCACCCAACGACAGCCAGCGTATCCAGCGTGCCCTTGAAATCTGGCACCTGAGCGGTCAGCCCATGTCGGTTTTGCTGCAACACGGACGGCCGGGAGCACCGCAAAGCGACCATCAGTATGTCACTATCAGTCTTGAGCCTTCTGACCGGCTGGCCCTGCACCAGCGCATCGCCCGGCGCTACCAACAGATGCTGGAGCACGGTTTGGTGGAGGAAGTGCGGCACCTGTATGAACGCGGTGACCTGCACCCCGGTCTGCCATCGGTACGATGCGTGGGCTACCGGCAACTCTGGGATTACCTGGACGGCAAGATCGATAAGACGCAAGCGATTGAACAGGCCATTGCCGCCACGCGACAGTTGGCCAAACGACAACTGACCTGGCTGCGCGCCCAGCCCGACCGAATCGTTGTTGACTGCCTGGCACCTGATGCCGCCGCCAGAGTGCTCGATACCGTATCACAACTGTGGTCAGGCAACTGACCCTACCTGCCAGAACCGGTTAAGGCTTCGACACAAATTTGCCGAAACCACCGGACCGAACCTAAACGACAACGGTTTGTGGCATATCGCCGCTTTGGGCCACGATTTCGCCCAGACGACTGACCTGCTCACCATGCGCAGCCAGTGTTGCGCTGACCGCATCCGCCTGATCGGCAGGAACCACGATGACCATGCCGATACCACAGTTGAAAACGCGGTGCATTTCGGTATCGGCCACGTTGCCGCCTTTCTGCAACCACTTGAACAGCTCGGGCATTTCCCAGGCATCGCGATGCAAACGCGCCGACAAGCCAGGTTGCAGGATACGAGGCACATTATCGAGCAAGCCGCCGCCGGTAATGTGGGCCAGACCCTTGATGGCCGTACCGTGCTGTTTTAATGCCGCCAATACCGAACGCACATAAATGCGTGTGGGCGCCATGACGACATCGCCCAGAGGACGACCACCCAGATCATCTTCCGGCCGAGCACCGGTAGTTTCAATGATTTTGCGCAACAACGAGAACCCGTTGGAGTGTGCGCCGCTGGACGCCAGGCCCAGCACCACATCACCCACAGCAATAGACTTGCCATCAATGATTTTGGATTTTTCAACGGCGCCAACGGCAAAACCTGCCAGATCGTATTCACCCTCGGGGTACATGCCGGGCATTTCAGCGGTTTCACCACCGATAAGCGCACAGTTGGACAATTCACAGCCCTTGGCAATACCGCCCACCACGGCGGCGGCCGTATCCACTGACAACTTGCCGCATGCAAAGTAGTCAAGGAAGAACAATGGCTCGGCCCCCTGGACCAGGATATCGTTGACGCTCATGGCCACCAGGTCGATACCGACCGTGTCATGACGCTGCCAGTCGAAGGCCAGACGCAACTTGGTGCCTACCCCGTCGGTGCCCGATACCAGAACCGGCTCTTTGAAGTTCTTGGGCACTTCGAACAGCGCCCCAAAACCGCCGATACCGGCCATGACACCCGCGCGCATGGTTTTGGCTGCCAAAGGCTTGATGCGGTCGACCAGAGCGTCGCCGGCATCAATATCAACACCCGCATCGCGGTAGGTTAAAGAGGTGCTTGAGTTGTTTGTCATGAGAAAAGCCGTGGGATGTGCAAGAATTGCGTCTTAAATAAAATACCAAGGCGCATTTTACGCTTTTTAATGCCGTCAATGACCCAACAACTGATACTCAACCTGCTGCCCGCCCCAAACCCGACCCTGAACAATTTTGTGGCGGGCAAGAATCAGGCAGCGATCGAGGCGCTACAGCACTGCCAGCCAGGTCACGCCGTGTATCTGTGGGGGCCATCGGGCGCGGGGCGCAGCCACTTGCTGCAAGCCCTGGGATTTGCCGACGGGGCTCTGTATGTCCACCATAGCAACGCCAATCGTCTGTTGCAATCGCTGGTTGAGTCCGACACCATCGACGTGAAGCGCATTGCCGTTGACGGCATCGAACGCTACGACGATGACGCCCAGGCCGCCTTGTTCGCCCTGTATAACCGCTGGCGCGAATCGGCCAGCAGCTCGCGCGCCTTTGCCCTGCTGGCCGGTGGCGACCGCCCGCCCATAACCATGCCGGTTCGCGAAGACCTGCGCACCCGGCTGGGCTGGGACCTGGTCTTCAGGCTCGAACTGCTGTCTGATGAAGAGCGCGGCCAGGCCCTGCAAACACGTGCACAAGAGCGCGGGCTGCACCTGTCACCCGAAGTAATCCAATGGATCCTGACGCACTACGCCCGTGACATGAACCGCCTTACCGAGCTGATCGACGATCTGGACCATTATTCACTTGAAAAACAACGCGCCATTACCTTGCCGCTGTTACGCGCCTTCCTGAATTCAGACACGTCCCGTACAAAGCCCTAAAATACCGCTCATGCTTACCGAAACAATAAAAAACTTCGTCGGCCGATTGTTTTCCTCGCCTGCCCGCGGACCAGAGCGTCTGAGGCGTGAAAAACACGGCATCGACCGGCGCAACGTGTCACGACACGCCATCAAGGTCTGCGAGGTCTTGCAACAAGCCGGCTTTGACGCATACATCGTCGGCGGTGCCGTACGAGACCTGATCATGGGCCTCGAACCGAAAGACTTCGATGTCGCCACCAATGCCACACCGAATGAAATCCGCTCACTGTTCCGCCGTGCCCGCATCATCGGCAAACGGTTCCAGCTGGTGCATGTCGTGTTCGGCCCCGAAATCATTGAAACGTCAACTTTCCGTGCCCCCGCCTCTGACGAACAGGAAACCGACGAACACGGCCGTATCCTGCGCGACAACCAGTTTGGCACCCACGAACAAGACGCCGCCCGCCGCGATTTCACCCTCAATGCGCTGTATTACAACCCGGTCAATGAAGAAGTCATCGACTACCATCGCGGCGTAGCCGACCTCAAGAAAAAGCTGGTACGCATGATTGGCGACCCCCAGCTGCGCTACCGGGAAGACCCGGTCCGCATGCTGCGCGCCGTCCGTTTTGCAGCCAAACTCAATGCCACCATAGAACCCGCGTCGCTGGCCCCCATCAAACAAGCCGCCCACCTCATCGAGAACGTTCCGGCGTCCCGGCTGTTTGATGAGGTCATCAAATTGCTGACCTGCGGTCACGCCATGGAGTGCCTGGAAAAGCTGCGTGAGTTCGGCCTGGCCTCTTACCTGCTACCCTATCTGGACGACCTCATGTCCAACCCGGAAGACCGCCACTTCATCGACATGGCCCTCGAACGTACCGACCTGCGGGTACGGGCAGGCAAACCCATCAGCCCCGGCTTTTTGTTTGCCGCGATGCTCTGGCGCATGGTCGACAAACGCTGGAAGCAAGGGGTATACGATGGGCTGCCGACCATGCAGGCCCTGATCGAAGCGGCAGACCGTGTCATTGACGAACAATCCGGACAAATGGCCATCCAGAAGCGTTTCCAGGGCGACATGAAAGAAATCTGGTTCATGCAACCCCGCTTCGAACGCGCCACGCCCAAGTCGATCTGGCGCATGTTTGAACACCCCCGCTTCCGGGCCGCTGTTGATTTCCTGCAGTTGCGCGCTGCCGGCCATGAAGTTGACAGTGTCCATGCCCAGTGGTGGATGGATCTGGCCAACGCCGAACCGGAAGAGCGCAGCCCCATGATCGACGCCTATCAGCAACGCAACCGCAACGAGGGCCCGGGGGCCGGCCCGGCGCGTCGCAAACGTCGTCCCCGGCGCAAACCCGCCGGTGCGGCGGCCAACGTCCATTAATCGGTTCGCGAGGGGCTGGATAAAAACAGGCTTGGCGAGATACGAGCACAATCAAACATCAAACCACCGCTCAGCGACCCGAGACGCCTGACACACCTTCAGGTCTGCCCCTCGCCCCAAGTGTTACGAAAACATGATTGATCCCACCCCCACTACCGACGAACAGGTCTGGAACACGGCATTTATCGGACTGGGCGCGAACCTTGGGGAAGCCCACCAGACCTTGCTCAAGGCCATCGAAACGCTGGGCCGGCACGCAGACATTCGTCACCTGCAGCTGTCGCCGTTTTACAGCAGTGCACCGGTGCAGTCGCATGGCCCCGACTACGTCAATGCCGTTGCCCGCCTGGAAACCCGGCTGACACCCTACGCTTTGCTTGACGTGCTGCAGGCCCTCGAAACCCGGTTTGGCCGCGAACGTCCGTACCGAAACGCACCTCGCACGCTGGATCTGGACATTCTGCTGTTCAACAATCTGGTCCAGAACGACCCTGTCCTGACGCTGCCGCACCCGCGCATGCACGAGCGCGCCTTTGTGCTGCAGCCATTAAAAAACCTTGCGCCAGACATGATGCTGGCGCAAGGTTCTTTAAACGACCTGTTAACGGCCTGCGCCGGTCAGCGCATCACACAAATGCACTGACCGGCAAGGGTTCAATCAGCCTTTCACCGGCATGATTGAAATATCGGCAATACGGGCTGCCCACTCTTTCGGGCCGGTCTGGTGTACCGACGTGCCCTGGGAGTCCACCGCTACCGTCACTGGCATGTCCTTGACGTCGAACTCATAGATGGCTTCCATGCCCAGGTCTTCAAACCCGACGACCTTGGCACCGCGGATAGCCTTGGAAACCAGGTAAGCCGCACCACCCACCGCCATCAGATAGGCCGACTGGTGCTTGCGAATCGACTCGATGGCGACCGGACCCCGTTCAGCCTTGCCGATCATGGAAATAAGGCCGGTTTTCTCAAGCATCATGTCGGTGAATTTGTCCATGCGGGTTGCCGTAGTGGGGCCTGCGGGGCCGACCACTTCATCGCGCACCGGATCAACCGGACCCACGTAGTAAATGACGCGATTCTTGAAATCAACCGGCAGCGGTTCACCGCGCTCAAGCATTTCCTGGATACGCTTGTGGGCGGCATCACGGCCTGTCAACATCTTGCCCGACAACAGCAAGGTCTGGCCGGGCTTCCAACTGGCCACCTGCTCTTTGGTCAGCGTATTCAGATCAACCTGGGTTGACTTGTTGTAATCAGGAGCCCAGTTCACATCGGGCCAGTCAGACAAGACGGGTGGCGTCAAGACAGCGGGGCCGGAGCCATCGAGCACAAAATGACAATGACGGGTCGCTGCACAGTTCGGAATCATGGCCACGGGCTTGGATGCCGCATGCGTCGGGAACGTCTTGATCTTGACGTCAAGCACCGTGGTCAGGCCACCCAGGCCTTGGGCGCCGATACCCAGCGCGTTGACCTTTTCGTACAGTTCGATACGCAACTCTTCAAGCTTGTTCTGCGGGCCCCGGGCCAGCAATTCGTACATATCGATGTCTTCCATCAGACTTTCTTTGGCCATCAACATGGCTTTTTCGGCCGTACCCCCCACGCCAATACCCAGCATGCCCGGTGGGCACCAACCCGCCCCCATGGTGGGCACGGTTTTAAGCACCCAATCGATCAGGGAGTCGGAGGGGTTGAGCATGACAAACTTGGATTTGTTTTCCGAACCGCCGCCCTTGGCCGCCACCTGAACGTCAACGGTATCACCGGCCACCAGCTCAACATTGACGATACAGGGGGTGTTGTCACGCGTGTTTTTACGTGTGAACAGCGGGTCGGCCAGCACCGAGGCACGCAAGGGGTTGTCAGGGTTCAGGTAACCACGGCGCACACCCTCATCGCACAATTCCTGCATAGGGCGCTGCGAGTCGATACGAACGTTCATGCCGATCTTGAGGAACACATTGACAATGCCGGTGTCCTGGCAGATGGGGCGGTGCCCTTCGGCTGACATGCGCGAGTTGGTCAGAATCTGGGCAATGGCATCTTTGGCGGCCGGGCTTTGCTCACGCTCGTAAGCCCGGGCCAGGTGCTGGATGTAGTCAGCGGGATGGTAATAACTGATGAACTGGACCGCGTCAGCAATCGACTGGATCAGGTCATCTTCTTTGATTACGGTTGTCATGATGGGCTTCTATCCGAAAGGAAAGGTTCTGTCTGAAAACTTGATTACTTGCCTTGCCACACGGGCTTGCGCTTTTCGGCAAATGCGGTCGCACCTTCTTTGGCGTCCGCGGAGTCAAAAATAGGCTGAACGCGCGGGCGCTGGAGGTCGAACATGTGAGACTGCTGCCAGTCTTGGGACTCGAGTACGATACGCTTGGCCATCTGAACAGCCAACGGGCCGTTATCACCCACAATGGCGGCCAATTCCATGGCGCCTTCAACCGCCTTGCCCGGCTCAACCAGACGATTGACCATGCCAAAATGGTACGCACGCTCGGCTGGCAGCATTTCGCCGGTCAGGATGTACTCCATGGCGATGTGATAGGGAATACGCTTGGGCAAGCGCAACATACCGCCCGAACTGGGAACCAGCCCGCGCTTGGTTTCGGGCAGACCAAAATTCACATTGTTCGCCGCAACAATCATGTCGCATGCCAACGCCAGTTCACAGCCACCGGCCAGGGCATAACCCTCAACGGCGGCGATAAGGGGTTTTTTCGGGCTTTTTTCACATAAACCACCCAGACCGCGTCCTGGCACCAACGGACGCTGACCGGTCTTGGCAAAGGCTTTCAGATCCATACCCGATGAAAACGTGCCACCGGCACCGGTCAGGATACCGATAACGACGTTGTCGTCGGCATCCAGCGCATCGAAGGCCTTGGCCATTTCGTGGGCTGTTTCAAAGTTGATGGCATTTCGAGCCTCGG
>JAAYID010000188.1 GCA_012744285.1 Alcaligenaceae bacterium | reverse complement strand
TACAACTTCGCCACCGTCGTCGACGAGCACTTGATGGAGATAACCCACGTGTTCAGGGCGGTGGAGCACCTGACCAACACCTTCGACCAGCTGGCGGATCTGGGCTGCAGAACCCCGCGCACCCGAGTCAGCCATCATGTAGATGGAGTTGAAGGACTCCTGGCGCACCTCGTTACCGTGACGGTCGATGACCGGCTCGGTCGCCAGTTGTTCCATCATGGCCTTGCCGACCTTGTCGCCGGCCTTGCCCCAGATGTCAACCACGTTGTTGTAGCGTTCCTGGGCCGTGACCAGACCCGACGAGTACTGCTTGTCGATGTCTTTGACCTCGGAACTGGCCTGAGCCAGGATTTCTTCCTTGACGGTCGGAATGACCATGTCGTTCATGGCGATGGAAATACCGCCACGTGTTGCCAAACGGAACCCGGACTGCATGAGCTTGTCGGCAAAAATAACCGTAGCGCGCAAACCGCAACGACGGAACGACTGGTTGATGAGACGCGAAATTTCTTTCTTTTTCAGCGCACGATTCAGTGTCGAGAACGGCAAACCATGCGGCAGAATTTCGGACAACAGCGCGCGACCCACCGTGGTCTCGTGACGACGCAATACCGGCTGGAATTCACCTGTCGCGTCTTTTTCGTATTCGTTCAGACGAACCGTAATACGGCTTTGCAGTTCGACCTCACCCAGGTCGTAGGCACGCTGAACTTCACCGACGTCGGCAAAGAACATGCCTTCGCCCTTGCCGTTGATACGCTCACGAGTGGTGTAGTACAGACCCAGAACGATATCCTGTGACGGCACGATGGACGGCTCACCGTTGGCGGGGAACAGCACGTTGTTTGATGCCAGCATCAAGGTACGGGCTTCAAGCTGGGCTTCGAGTGACAGGGGCACGTGAACGGCCATCTGGTCACCGTCGAAGTCGGCGTTGAACGCAGCACATACCAGCGGGTGCAGCTGAATCGCTTTACCTTCAATCAGGACCGGCTCGAAGGCCTGGATGCCCAGGCGGTGCAGCGTAGGTGCACGGTTCAGCATGACCGGGTGTTCACGAATGACTTCTTCGAGAATATCCCAGACCACAGGTTCCTGGCTTTCAACCAGTTTTTTAGCGGCCTTGATCGTCGTCGCCAGACCCATCATTTCAAGACGATTGAAAATGAAGGGCTTGAACAGTTCCAGTGCCATGAGCTTGGGCAAACCGCACTGGTGCAACTTGAGCTGCGGGCCCACCACAATAACCGAACGACCCGAATAGTCGACGCGCTTGCCCAGCAGGTTCTGACGGAAACGACCGCTTTTACCTTTGATCATGTCGGCCAGCGACTTGAGCTGGCGCTTGTTGGCGCCTGTCATGGCCTTGCCGCGACGACCGTTATCGAGCAGCGAATCAACCGACTCTTGCAGCATGCGCTTTTCGTTGCGCAAGATGATGTCAGGTGCTTTCAGTTCAAGCAGACGCTTCAGACGGTTGTTACGGTTGATGACGCGACGGTACAGATCATTCAGGTCGGACGTGGCGAAGCGGCCGCCATCCAGCGGCACCAGCGGACGCAGGTCGGGTGGCAGTACCGGCAGCACTTCCATGACCATCCAGTCGGGCTTGATGCCCGATTTCTGGAAACCTTCAAGCACTTTGAGACGCTTGGAGATTTTCTTGATCTTGGCATCGGAACTGGTGGCCTTGAGCTCGGCACGCAAGGTGTCGACCTCGCGGTCGATATCGATGGTGCGCAGCAGTTCGCGTACCGCTTCCGCGCCCATCAGGGCGTGGAAGTCGTCACCGTATTCTTCGGTTTTAGCCAGGTAATCGTCATCGGACATGATCTGGCCGCGCTTGAGCGGGGTCATGCCGGGTTCAATGACGCACCATGCTTCAAAGTACAACACGCGTTCGATATCGCGCAGTGTCATGTCGAGCACCATGCCCAGGCGCGACGGCAGGCTCTTGAGGAACCAGATATGCGCAACCGGGCTGGCCAGTTCGATATGGCCCATGCGTTCACGACGCACTTTGGCCACCGTGACTTCAACGCCGCACTTTTCGCAAATGACACCGCGGTGCTTCAGGCGCTTGTACTTGCCGCAAAGACATTCATAGTCTTTGATGGGACCAAAAATCTTCGCGCAGAACAGGCCGTCACGCTCGGGTTTGAACGTACGGTAGTTGATGGTTTCCGGCTTGCGAACTTCGCCGTATGACCACGACCGTACCTTTTCGGGCGATGCAATGCCAATTTTGATGGCGTCGAATTGCTCGTCTTGCGAGACTTGTTTGAATAGGTCGAGTAGCGCTTTCATTAGTTACGCTCCAAATCCATGTCCAGCGACAAAGATCGAATTTCTTTGACCAGAACGTTGAACGACTCTGGCATACCTGCGTCGATGACGTGGTCACCCTTGACGATGTTTTCATAGACCTTGGTACGGCCTGTGATGTCGTCAGACTTGACCGTAAGCATCTCTTGCAGGGTGTACGAAGCACCATACGCTTCGAGGGCCCAGACCTCCATCTCACCAAAACGCTGACCACCGAACTGCGCCTTACCACCCAGGGGCTGCTGGGTAACCAGCGAGTAAGGACCCGTAGAACGCGCGTGCATCTTGTCGTCAACCAGGTGATGCAGCTTGAGGTAGTGCATGTAGCCAACCGTGACCGGACGTTCAAATTGTTCGCCGGTACGACCGTCAAACAAAACCGCCTGGGAACGGTCGGGGGTGAGCCTGAGCTTTTCAGCGATCGGGTCGGGATACGCCAGCTCGAGCATTTTGCCGATTTCTTCTTCGGTGGCACCATCAAAGACAGGCGTAGCCAGCGGCACGCCGTTCTTGAGGTTGCGCGCCATTTCGACAATCTCGGTGTCTGTCAATTCATTCAGACGTGCCGAAGCACCTGTCGAGTTATAGACTTTTTCGAGGAATGCACGAATGTCCTTGGCTTGCGCCGCAGTTTCAGCATCAAGCATATCGGCGATGCGATGACCCAGACCTTTGGCAGCCCAGCCGAGGTGAACTTCCAGCACCTGACCCACGTTCATCCGTGACGGAACGCCCAGGGGGTTCAGTACGATGTCGGCAGGGGTACCATCGGCCATGTGCGGCATGTCTTCAACAGGGGTAATGCGCGAGACAACACCCTTGTTACCGTGACGACCGGCCATCTTGTCACCCGGCTGCAAACGACGTTTGACGGCCAGGTAAACCTTGATCATCTTGAGAACGCCCGGGGGCAACTCGTCACCTTGCGTCAGTTTCTTGCGCTTCTCTTCGAAAGCCAGGTCAAACTGGTGACGCTTCTGTTCGAGCGATTCTTTACCCTGCTCAAGTACGAGCGCATCGGCTTCATCTGCCAGACGGATATCGAACCACTGCCAGTGATCAACCTCGTGCAGGTATTCGGCAGTAAGAGCAGTGCCCTTGGCCAGCTTGCGCGGACCACCGTTCACGACCTTGCCCACCAGGAATTTTTCGATACGGTCGAACGTATCTTTTTCAACGATACGCAGCTGATCGTTGAGGTCTTGACGGTAGCGGCGCAACTCGTCGTCGATGATCGACTGGGCGCGCTTGTCGCGTTCAATGCCTTCACGGGTAAAGACCTGAACATCAATGACCGTACCGACCATGCCTGACGGCACGCGCAGCGAGGTGTCTTTGACGTCGGACGCTTTCTCACCAAAAATGGCACGCAGCAGCTTCTCTTCAGGCGTCAGCTGGGTTTCGCCTTTGGGCGTCACCTTGCCCACCAGAACGTCGTCGGCACGCACTTCAGCACCAATGTGCACAATGCCGGAGTCGTCAAGGCGGTTCAGCTGGATCTCGGGAAGATTGCTGATGTCGCGTGTGATTTCTTCAGGTCCGAGCTTGGTATCGCGGGCAACAACCGTGAGTTCTTCGATGTGAATCGAGGTATAGCGGTCATCAGCAACCACTTTTTCCGAAATCAGAATCGAGTCTTCGAAGTTGTAGCCGTTCCAGGGCATGAACGCGATAAGCATGTTCTGACCCAGAGCCAGCTCGCCCAGGTCGGTCGATGCACCGTCGGCCAGCACATCGCCACGCGCAACCAGGTCACCTTTCTTGACGATAGGGCGCTGGTTGATGTTGGTGTTCTGGTTGGAACGGGTGTACTTGATGAGGTTGTAGATATCAACACCCACCTCACCGGCCACGTTTTCATCATCGTTGACACGAATCACCACACGCTCGGCATCGACGTGATCAACGATACCGCCACGCAAGGCCTGTACCGTCGTACCCGAGTCAACGGCAACCGTACGTTCGATACCGGTACCGACCAGAGGTTTCTCGGGACGCAGACACGGAACGGCCTGACGCTGCATGTTGGCGCCCATCAGTGCCCGGTTCGCGTCATCGTGCTCAAGGAACGGAATCAACGATGCGGCCACCGATACGATCTGCGACGGCGCAACGTCCATGTAGTGAACGTTATCGGGCGACGTCAGCATTGTTTCGCCAGCCTGACGGCAAGCCACCAGATCGCTGATGAAACGGCCTTCTTCATCAAGCTCGGCGTTCGCCTGCGCAATGACGTAGTTACTTTCCTCGATGGCTGACAGGTAGTCGATCTGGTCGGATACCTTGCCGTCGATAATCTTGCGATACGGGGTTTCGAGGAAACCGTATTCATTCAGACGCGCATACAGCGCCATCGAGTTGATCAGACCGATGTTCGGACCTTCAGGCGTTTCGATGGGGCAGACACGACCATAGTGTGTCGGGTGAACGTCGCGAACCTCGAAGCCGGCGCGCTCGCGTGTCAGACCGCCAGGGCCCAGTGCCGAAACACGACGCTTGTGCGTGATTTCAGACAACGGATTGGTCTGGTCCATGAACTGCGACAGCTGGCTGGAACCGAAGAACTCTTTGATAGCCGCAGAAATGGGCTTGGAGTTGATCAGGTCATGCGGCATCAGGTTTTCAGTCTCAGCCTGACCCAGACGCTCTTTGACGGCACGCTCGACGCGAACCAGACCGGCACGGAACTGGTTTTCTGCCAGCTCGCCGACGCAACGTACACGACGGTTACCCAGGTGATCGATGTCGTCAATCTGGCCACGGCCGTTACGCAACTCGACCAGCACCTTGATGGTTTCAAGGATGTCGTCGTCGGTAAGGGTGAGCGGACCGGTATTGTCTTCACCACGACCCAGACGGCTGTTGACCTTCATGCGACCAACACGCGACAAATCGTAGGACTCTTCGCTGTAGAACAAGCGCTGGAACAGGGCCTCGACCGCTTCTTCGGTGGGTGGTTCGCCAGGACGCATCATGCGATAGATCGCCACACGCGCCGCCATCTGGTCGGCCGTATCGTCGGTACGCAAGGTTTGCGAAATGTACGGACCGCGGTCCAGATCATTAATGTACAGCGTCTGGATTTCGGTGATGCCAGCCGCGCGCAGGTCGGCCATCAGGCCTTCCGTGATCTCGTCATTGGCATTGGCCACCACTTCACCCGTATCGGGGTCAACGATGTTCTTGGCCAGTACGCGACCAAACAGGAAGTCTTCAGGCACTGAAACCTGTTCGACGTTGGCGGCTTGCAGGTCACGCAGATGCTTGACATTGATACGCTTGTCTTTCTCGACAATGACTTTGCCCGAACGATCGGAAATGTCAAAACGCGCCATTTCGCCTTTCCAGCGCTCGGGCACGAAATTGAGCAACCCGCCTTCACTCTTGATAGTGAACGTGTCAAAGTCGAAGAAGTACGACAGAATGTCTTCGGAAGACATGCCAATGGCTTTAAGCAGAATCGAAACCGGCATCTTGCGACGACGGTCGACACGGAAGAACAGGACGTCTTTCGGGTCGAATTCGAAATCAAGCCAGGAACCACGGTAAGGAATCACGCGGGCCGAGAACAGCAGTTTGCCCGAGCTGTGCGTCTTGCCGCGGTCGTGCTCGAAAAACACGCCGGGTGAACGGTGCAGCTGCGACACAATGACGCGCTCGGTACCGTTGATGACAAACGAACCCGTATCGGTCATGAGCGGAATTTCGCCCATGTACACTTCCTGTTCTTTGACTTCCTTGATGGTCGGCTTGCTGACCTCACGGTCCATCAGGACCAGACGTACCTTGGCACGCAAGGGCGAAGCATAGGTAAGACCACGCAACTGACATTCTTTGACGTCAAACACGGGTTCGCCCAGCACATAGCTGACAAACTCCAGACGTGCCATCTGGTTGTGACTGACGATGGGGAAAATGGATGTAAAGGCAGCCTGAAGGCCTTCATCTTTGCGTTGGGAAGAGGGGACATCCGCTTGCAAAAATGTTAAGAATGATTGCAGTTGAGTCGCCAGCAAGTAGGGAACGTCTTGAACGTCCTCACGTTTGGCGAAGCTCTTACGTATGCGCTTTTTTTCGGTGTACGAATAAGGCATGAGCACTCCGACTCGAGGGGGTTACATGGGCCGTCAACCACGGCCTGGTTTACGACTCTAGGAAACCTTACTTAATGCAACACCTGATCAAATAAAGGTTTTCTGGAAACGCAAAAGCCCGGGAAGGCAAAAACCTACCCGGGCAGCAGCTGCAAGTATTACTTGAGCTCGACCTTGGCACCAGCTTCTTCAAGCTTGGCTTTGGCAGCGTCGGCGTCAGCTTTCGCAGCGCCTTCTTTAACTGTCTTGGGTGCGCCGTCAACCAGGTCTTTGGCTTCTTTCAGGCCCAGACCGGTGATTTCGCGAACAGCTTTAATGACGTTAACTTTGTTCGCGCCAACTTCAGCCAGAACAACGTCAAATTCTGTTTTTTCTTCAGCAGCAGCGGCACCGCCGCCCGCTGCAGGTGCAGCAACGGCTACAGCGGCAGCAGCTGCCGATACGCCGAATTTTTCTTCCATTTCCTTGATCAGCTCGGACAGTTCGAGCACGGTCAGGTTAGCAACCGCGTCAAGGATTTCTGCTTTGTTCAATGCCATTTTTAGAACTCCAAATTTAAATAAATGCCAGGTTTGGGTATCGCTGTGTCGATCGCCAAAATTCCAGAAAGCTTACGCAGCTTCTTTTTGATCGCGTACAGCCGCGAGGCCGCGTACGAACTTGGTTGGAACTTCGTTGAGCGTACGCACAAATTGCGTGACGGGGGCTTGCATCGTACCCATAAGTTTCGAAAGCAACTCTTCGCGAGATGGCAGCGTGGCAAGAGCCATGACACCATTGACGTCAAGCACATTGCCGGGCAAGGCCCCACCTGTGATGACGAGCTTGTCGTTGGTTTTAGCGAAACTGGCGAGCACTTTGGCAGCAGCGACCGGATCTTTACTGACGCCGTAAATAAGCGGACCAGTAAGATTTGCCGAAATGCCTTCAAAAGGCGTACCGGCGATGGCGCGGCGAACCAGCGTGTTTTTGAGAACACGCAGATACACACCCGACTCACGCGCTTGTTTGCGCAATACGGTGACGGCAGCGACGTCCAGACCACGGTACTCTGCTGTAACAATCGATTGGGCGCCTGCAACTTGTGCTGCGACTTCTTCGATTACTACCGCTTTCTCTTTACGATTGAGACTCACGGTTTGAACACTACATCTAATGACGCCTGAGACGGTCTCGGGCGTCTACCGAATGCGGCGCTCCTGGTCGAGTTCTTAGACAACAAGAATTCTTCCATGGGCGCCGTCTGCGCTGGAACCGGATTTGAAATCAAACCCGGAATTAAGCCTTGACCTGATACAACCAGTGTTGGCTCCAGCGGTCTTTGACAGCAACACCCGAAATTCCGGGTGCAGCCCAAAGTTCTTTACTGCGGCAGAAATTAAACTGCCAGCGAAGCGATTTCAACGCGTGCACCGCCACCCATTGTGGATGACACGGCAACTTTGCGAAGGTAAATGCCTTTTGCAGCAGCCGGACGAGCCTTGTTGAGGGCGTCGATGAGGGCTGCCAGGTTAGTTTGCAATTGCTCGACTTCGAATGAAGCACGACCAATGGTCGCGTGAATGATACCGGCCTTGTCTGTACGGTACTGAACCTGACCTGCCTTGGCGTTCTTGACCGCCTGGGCTACGTCGGGAGTAACGGTACCGACTTTAGGGTTAGGCATCAGGCCGCGGGGACCGAGCACCTGGCCCAGGGCACCAACGATACGCATGGTGTCAGGCGAAGCAATCACGACGTCAAAATCAAGATTACCGGCTTTGATCGAGTCAGCCAGGTCTTCCATACCGACAACGTCAGCACCGGCTTCTTTGGCAGCTTCTGCTTTTTCGCCTTGGGCGAAAACAGCAACACGCATCGTCTTGCCAGTTCCTGCGGGCAGAACAACCGAGCCACGAACCAGTTGGTCAGATTTCTTGGGGTCGATGCCCAGCTGAACGGCAACGTCGATAGATTCGTTGAACTTGGCAGTGGCGGTTTCTTTAACCAGAACCAGCGCTTCGTTGACCGGATACAGTTTGGTGCGATCAATTTTTGCCTTGATCGCGGCGGCACGTTTACCGAGTTTGGCCATGTTTATACCCCTTCAACCGTAATACCCATGCTGCGGGCGCTGCCAGCAATCGTACGCACAGCGGCGTCGAGATCAGCTGCGGTCAGATCAGGCATTTTGGTCTTGGCAATTTCTTCAGCTTGTTCACGTGTCAGCGTACCAACCTTGTCAGCGTTCGGACGTGCCGAACCTTTCTGAATGCCGCTGGCCTTCTTGATGAGGATCGCCGCAGGCGGCGTCTTCATGATGAAGGTGAAGCTCTTGTCGGCGTAGGCTGTAATGACTACGGGAATCGGCAGACCGGGCTCAAGGCTCTGCGTTTGCGCGTTGAACGCTTTGCAGAATTCCATGATGTTAAGACCGCGCTGACCCAGTGCAGGACCAATGGGTGGTGATGGGTTTGCCTTACCAGCTGGGACTTGCAGCTTGATAAAGCCGACGATTTTTTTCGCCATGCTTAGCTCCTTGCGGGTGCATTCGCCACCACTTTAATAAAACAGTGACGGCTCCCCGGGGTTAAAAATTCAGACCTTTTCGACCTGACCAAAATCGAGTTCAACAGGCGTGGCACGACCAAAAATGGTAACTGATACCCGAACCTTGCTTTTCTCGTAGTTAACTTCTTCGACGTTGCCGTTAAAGTCGGCAAACGGACCTTCCTTGACACGAACGGTTTCGCCCACTTCAAAGAGGATTTTGGGACGCGGCTTCTCGACACCTTCTTCCATTTGCGACAGGATTTTCTCAACTTCGCGTTCGGAAATGGGTGCAGGACGATTGCCAGAACCGCCCAAAAAGCCGGTAACCCGGTTTGTATTTTTCACCAAATGCCAGGTGTCATCGGTCAGTTCCATTTCTACCAGAACATAACCGGGGTAAATGCGACGTTCGGTAATTGATTTTTTACCGCCCTTGACTTCAACAACTTCTTCGGAAGGTACAAGGATACGACCAAACTTGTCTTCGAGGCCAGCGCGCTCGATGCGTTCCACAAGCGCACGGTGGACACTCTTTTCCATGCCCGAATAGACATGGACAACATACCAACGTTTACTCATGTTTTACCTCCAGCCCAGCAACAGACCGTAAATGGCCCAGCCAAGGACCTTGTCAGTGAGCCACAACATGATTGCCATGACAGTGACAAACGCAAAAACGATGCCAGTCATTTGCATCGCTTCTTTGCGAGTGGGCCAGACGACACGCTTGAGTTCGCCATATGAGTCACGACCGAAACTGATGGTGCGACGACCAGGTTCGCTGGACCACGCAATAAGCGCCGCGATGACCAGGCTGGCTATGAAAATTGCGACACGAACAACAGAAGGCTGATCGTCGAATACAGAAAATGCAACGATGCCCGCAACAATCACGAGTACGGACAGCACAAGCTTGACTTTGTCGAGCGTGCCGTTGACAGTTTCTACATTGGTATTTGACATATTCAGCTATGACGTTTGGCAGGGGCAGTAGGAATCGAACCTACAACCTTC
>JAAYID010000187.1 GCA_012744285.1 Alcaligenaceae bacterium | reverse complement strand
CTGGGTACGATTGCGCGCTCGGGCACGAAAGAGTTTTTCTCCCGCCTGACCGGTGACAAGCAAAAAGACGCCAACCTGATTGGCCAGTTCGGGGTGGGCTTTTACTCGTCATTCATTGTTGCCGACAAAGTGTCTGTGCTCAGTCGTCGCGCCGACGCCGAACCCACTGAAGCGGTTTTGTGGGAATCGGACGGGCAGGGCGAGTTCTCGGTATTGACGGTCGAAAAGGCTGATCGTGGCACGTCGATTACGCTGCATTTACGCGCCGATGAAGATGATTTTTTAAGTGGCTGGAAACTGCGCGAAGTATTGCGTCGTTATTCTGACCATATCTCGCTGCCGGTACAGATGCTCAAGGAAGAGTGGGACAGCGAGGCTTCCAAGCAGGTCAAGACCACCGAGTGGGAAACGGTCAACCAGGCCAATGCGCTCTGGACGCGCGCCAAGTCGGACATTACTGACGAGCAGTACAAAGAATTCTATAAACACGTTTCGCATGATTTTGATGACCCGTTGGCCTGGACACATAACCGTGTCGAGGGGCGCAGCGAGTACACCCAGTTGCTGTACGTGCCCAAGCGTGCGCCCTTTGATTTGTTTGATCGCGATGCGCGTCGTGGTGTCAAGCTGTACGTCAAACGGGTATTCATCATGGACGATGCCGAGCAGTTGCTGCCGGCCTATTTGCGTTTCGTGCGAGGGGTCATTGACTCGGCCGATTTGCCACTGAATGTGTCGCGCGAGATTTTGCAGGAAAGCCGCGATGTGCGCTCGATTCGCGAGGGTTCGACCAAGCGTATTCTGTCGTTGCTGGAAGACCTGGCCGAAAACAACGCCGAACAGTACGCCGAGTTCTGGGAGCAGTTCGGGCAGGTGATCAAGGAAGGCGCGGGTGAAGATGCGGCCAACAAAGATCGCATTGCCAAGCTGCTGCGTTTTGCGTCCACCCATACCAACAGTGCCACACAAAACGTGTCGCTGGCCGATTATGTGGGCCGCATGAAAGAAGGCCAGGACAAAATCTACTACGTCACGGCAGAATCGTTCGCTGCCGCCAGCAACAGCCCACACCTCGAGATTTTCCGCAAGAAGGGGCTCGAGGTTCTGCTGATGTCTGATCGCGTTGACGAGTGGATGTTGTCGTTCCTGCGCGAGTTCGAGGGCAAGGCGCTGGTGTCGATTGCCAAAGGCGGTCTTGATCTTGACGCGTTGGCCGACGAAGACGAAAAAAAACGTCAGGAAGAGGTCTCGGAAACCTTCAAGCCGCTGGTTGAGCGCATGAAAACAGCCTTGGCTGATCGCGTGAAAGACGTGCGGGTCACCTTGCGTCTGGTCGATTCGCCATCGTGCGTGGTGGTGGATGCCAACGAGCTGAGCCCGCACTTGTTGCGCATGTTGCAGGCTGCAGGTCAAGAGGCGCCCGAGGTCAAACCGATTCTTGAAATCAACCCCGAGCACGCCCTGATCGGTCGTGTGCAGGATGCGTCGGAAGAGGACTTTGCCGAGTGGTCGCAGTTGTTGCTGGATCAGGCCATGCTGGCCGAAGGCGGGCAGCTGAAAGACTCGGCGTCGTTCGTCAAACGCATGAACAAGTTGCTGCTGAAAGCGGCCGGCTAATTGACATCTGCCTCGCTCTGAACAGCGGGGCTTGTCGCGCACTGAGTCAGTGGCGGCAGTTGCCGCAACAGCCAGCGCGTTTCGCGCGCGTAGCGGCGCCAGTTGAACTGTGGCCCCGGGTCGGTTTTCCGGCCCGGGGCGATGTGTTCATGGCCCCTGACAGCGGTTAGCGGATGGCGCACCCGTAGCGCCAGGGTCAGGTGTTTCAACGCGTGATACTGCGCGTCGGTATACGCCTCGTGGTCGGTGCCTTCAAGCTCGATACCGATTGAAAAATCATTGCAGGCGCTACGCGTGTTGAATGTGGATACGCCGGCATGCCAGGCCCTGTGCCGTGTGGAGACAAACTGGATGATTCCGCCGTCGCGCCGTATCAGGAAGTGGGCAGATACCTTGACCCCTTTTATATGCTCGAACCAGGGGTGGCTGTTGGTATCCAGGCAGTTTTGGAAAAAGTCGATGATTTCCGGCCCACCGTACTGACCGGGTGGCAGGCTGATGTTATGCAGCACCAGCAGGGTTGGGTCTACCCCTTTGGGGCGTTTGTTATGGTTGGGTGAAGGTTTGCGCTGGACCCGGCTGTGGGGTGTCAGCCAGCCCTGCTGGTCAAGTTTCAGACCGGTCACTGACGCAGCCCCAGTTTGGCGTGCTCGGTGCTGCACCAGGTTTTCCCGTCAGAAAGCACCGCTTCCGAGCGTGGCATATGAATACCACAATGGGCGCAGCGCACCATGGGTTCTGCGTTGGCGTCGTTGCCATTGACGGCGGCTGAGCCGTCTGGGCGGGTTGGTGGTGCGGCAGGCGGGGTATTGTTTTTGCGGTTGTGTGCGGCCAAGAGGCGGGCAGCAAACAACGCGCCCAGAATCACGACAGCCCAGAACAGAAATTTTCCCATGTCAGCCTCGTGCAAGAATGACGTCAATGACAAAGCGGCTGCCGGTGTAGGCCAGGACGACAAAGGCGAAGCCGGTCAGGGTCCAGCGCAGGGCCAGTCGGCCGCGCCAGCCCCACATGTAGCGACCCGCCAGCAGCAGTGCGAACGTCAGCCACGACAGCACGGTAAATACGGTTTTGTGATCGACCGGGAACAGTTTGCCGCTAAGGTTCAAGGAAATCATTGAGCCGGTGATCAGGGTCAGGGTCAGGGCGAAGAAACTGATCCAGACCAGGCGGAACAGCAGTTTTTCTTGAACCAGCAGAGGGGGCATGACATCAAGGGCGTTTCTGAACCACCTGGCATGAGACGCTTGTTCGGAAGGTTTGTGAAGGTAGCGGTCAAGGGTTGCCATAAGAATGGATTGCAGGGCGGCAACCGTAACCAGGCCGTAGGCCATCAGGGCAATCAGCAAGTGAAGGCGTAAAAGTTCATTGCTGGCGTGAGCCACCAGATGGCCTACCGGGAAGATGGCCGCCATGGCAGTGGCCAGGGCGCTGGCCGGGAGTAAAATGAGCAACAGGCCATTGATGCTGAGTACCAGGCTTTCAAGCCAGAAAATCAGCATGCCCAGCCAGATGGCGGCTGAAAACGCCAGGGCCCAGCCCAGGTACAAGCCGCTGGCCGGCAACACAGACTGGTATAGTGCAACGCCATGTGCGGCCAGGGCGCCCAGCAGGCACAGGCGCAGTGCCCCGCCGGTACGTGTTGCAATGCGCCCCTGGCGCAAGGGGTGCCACATCAGGGCCGCCAGTGCGGCGTAGGCAAATGTGGCCAGGGTGTGAAATACAATGCCTTCAGACATAGTTCCTGCGTAGTGTGGTCAGGGCCTGGGGCATAATGCCCGGGGGCCATCATTTTAGACGGTATCCCAAGATACTAAACCAGTTTTCGCGAATCCATCGTCATGCTAGAAAATCTTACCCAGCGGCTTTCCCGCGTTGTTAAAACCATCAAGGGCGAGGCACGTCTTACTGAAGCCAACACCCAGGACATGCTGCGCGAAGTGCGCATGGCCCTGCTCGAGGCCGACGTGGCCTTGCCTGTGGTGCGTGACTTCATTGCGCGAGTCAAAGAGCAGGCCCTGGGAACAGAAGTCGCCGACAGTCTTAACCCGGGCCAGGCCCTGGTGGGTGTGGTTCATAAAGAACTGACGGCCTTGATGGGTGGGGCTGACGGCGACCTGGCCAGCGAGTTGTCGCTGGCGACACAGCCACCGGCCATCATTCTTATGGCCGGTTTGCAGGGGGCGGGTAAAACCACGACTACGGGCAAGCTGGCCAAGTGGTTGGCCGAAGGCGGTCATACCGCCAAAGGCAAGAAAACCGGTAAAAAGAAAACGCTGGTGGTCAGTGCCGACGTCTATCGTCCGGCGGCGATTGATCAGCTGAAAACGGTGGCCAGTCAGGTCGGTGTCGATTTTTTCCCATCCGATGGCTCGCAAAAGCCCGAAGACATTGCCCGTGCGGCGCTTGATCACGCGCGTCGTCATCATTACGATGTGCTGATTGTCGATACGGCCGGTCGTCTGGGTATTGATGAAGACATGATGCGCGAAATTCGCGCCTTGTACGATTTGCTCAACCCGATCGAGACTCTGTTTGTGGTGGATGCCATGCAGGGGCAAGACGCGGTCAATGTGGCCAAGGCGTTTGGCGATACCTTGCCACTGACCGGCGTTGTGTTGACCAAGCTCGATGGCGATGCCCGTGGTGGTGCTGCGTTGTCAGTACGCCATGTTACCGGCAAGCCGTTGAAGTTCGTCGGGGTCTCTGAAAAACTCGATGGTCTCGAACCGTTCTATCCTGAACGCATGGCTCAACGGGTGTTGGGCATGGGCGATATTGTGTCGCTGGTTGAACAGGCCCAGCGCAATATTGATATTGCCGAAGCGCAAAAACTGGCGTCCAAGATCAAGTCAGGCGACAAGTTCGACCTGAACGATTTTCGTGATCAGTTGCAGCAGGTCAAGAAAATGGGCGACATGAGTTCCATGCTTGAGAAGTTGCCGGCCCAGTTCGCCCAAGCCGCCAGCCAGCTGCAAAGCGGTCAGGCTGAAAAGCAGTTGCGTCGTACCGAAGGCATTATCAATTCCATGACGCTTGCCGAACGCTCCAAGCCCGAATTGCTGAAGGCTTCCCGCAAGCGGCGTATCGCCGCTGGTGCGGGCGTTTCGGTTCAGGAAGTCAATCGCCTGCTGGCACAGTTCGACCAGATGCAGGGCATGATGAAGCAAATGAAAAAAGGTGGCATGGCCAAAATGATGCGCGCCATGGGCGGGCTTAAAGGCCTGGGCAAGGGCGGTTTCCCGTTCCGTTAAGCCTTCAGCCGCCGCCGACGGCCACTACAATTTCAATTTCGTCACCCTCGGCCAGCGCATGCTGGCCGTGCTGGCTTTTGGGGACGATGTCGCCGTTGCATTCGACGGCAATACGCTTGCCTTCATAGCCCAGAAAACGAACCAGGTCAGCGACCGTGCTGACGCTATCCAGTGTTTTGGGCTGGCCGTTCAATGTGATGTTCATGATGCGTTACGTTTGAAAATCAGGTCCCAGACGCCATGGCCCAGACGCAGGCCACGGTTCTCGAATTTGGTTAACGGGCGGTAATCGGGGCGTGGCGCATAACCTTCACAGGTGTTCTGCAGCAGGGGCTCATTCCCCAGAACCTCCAGCATTTATTCGGCGTAATTTTCCCAGTCAGTGGCGCAATGAAAGTACCCGCCAGGTGCCAGTCGGCTGGCCAGTAATTGCACGAACGGTGGCTGCAGAAGGCGGCGTTTGTGATGACGCTTTTTGGGCCACGGGTCGGGGAAGTACACATGCACCCCGGCCAGGGTGTCGGGGGCGATCATGTCGCGCACCACCTCGACGGCGTCGTGCTGGATGATGCGAATATTTTGCAGGCCTGTTTCGTCGATGCGTTTAAGCATGGCGCCAACACCCGCATTAAACACTTCAACCCCCAGGAAGTTGTCATCAGGCCGGGCAGCGGCAATTTTTGCCGTGGTTTCGCCCATGCCGAAACCGATTTCCAGAATAACGGGCGCTTTGCGGCCAAAGACCTTTTCAAGGTTAACTACGGCGGGCTTGTAGGCGATTGACCATTGGGGCATCAGCGCGTCGATGGCGGCTTGCTGGCTGGGTGTAATGTGGCTGCGACGATGCACAAAACTTTTGATATGGCCACCACGCAGGGCGTCGATATCGACGGTGTCGGGGGTGGGTAGAGAGGTTTCAGGCATGGCGTCATTATCAGGCGGGCTAGTCATGCGCGCCATTATACTTGCGCTATAATGCACGCGCCGCGGGTGTAGTTCAATGGTAGAACGGCAGCTTCCCAAGCTTCATACGAGGTTTCGATTCCCTTCACCCGCTCCATACCGGATTCAGGCAGGTTTTTAATCTGCAAACAAAAAGCCAATCCTCCTGGCTTGGCTTT
>JAAYID010000186.1 GCA_012744285.1 Alcaligenaceae bacterium | reverse complement strand
TCCCAGGCTTCGGGAATCATCATCATCATGGCGTGGGCCAGCGAGTAGCCGGACATGACGAGCAGTTCGAGGCAGTTGTCGAAGGTGGCGGTGTCGGATTGACCTTCGTAGACGATAGGGTAGAGTTTTTTAAGGTCGTCGCCCAGAACAGCCGACTGCATGACACCTTCGCGGGCGCGCAACCAGTTGAAGTTGCCCTTGACCGTGTTGATTTCGCCATTGTGGGCGATCATGCGGTAGGGGTGGGCCAGCGGCCAGGCGGGGAACGTGTTGGTGGAAAAGCGCTGGTGTACCAGTGACAGGGCGGATACGGCACGGGTATCGGCCAGGTCGCGGTAGTAGATGCCCACCTGGTTGGCCAGCAGCAGGCCTTTGTACACCACGGTGCGCACCGAGATGGACGGTACGAAATATTCTTGCCCGTGTGCCAGCTTCATGCGGTTGATGGCGTGACTGGCGGTTTTGCGAATGACGTACAGTTTACGTTCCAGGGCGTCGGGCACCATGATGTCGGGGCCGCGACCAATGAACAGCTGGCGGATCACGGGTTCGACGGCGCGCACGGTGGGCGACATGGGCATGTCGGTGTCAACGGGTACATCGCGCCAGCCCAGGACGACCTGCCCTTCGTCGCGCACGGCGCGCTCGAGTTCTTTCTGGCAAGCCAGGCGCGAGGCGGTTTCTTTGGGCAGGAACACCATGGCGACGCCGTATTCGCCGGGCGGCGGCAAGGTGATGCCTTGTGCGGCCATTTCGTCGCGATACAGCGCGTCGGGGATCTGCAGAAGGATGCCGGCCCCGTCGCCCATCAGTTCATCGGCACCGACAGCGCCGCGATGATCAAGGTTTTCAAGGATTTTCAGGCCTTGCTGGATGATGGCATGGCTTTTTTTGCCCTTGATGTGGGCGACAAAGCCGACACCACAGGCGTCGTGTTCGTTTTGGGGGTTGTACAACCCTTGGGCCTTGGGCAGGCCGATGCGGCTGGCATCGATGGCCACTTCGGGGACGGCCGGTTGGGCAAAGTGATTTGACATGTAGGGGCTCCTGAGAGGGTGCGCTGCGATGGCTGGCAATGCGCCCGACCAGGACGCGCGCATGACACCGTGACGGACATTAAGTTAAACGTATCGACGGTAGTGCGCAAGCGTTTTTAATTGGGGTCTGTCCCTAATTTTTAGTGTTGTTTTGATGCTGTTAAATAAATAGGGACAGTCTTAAATTTATGAAATTAAAGTTTAAATAAAAATATTCAAGATGTTTGATTTTGATTTAAATGGGGACGGACTATTTAAAACAGAGAAAGAAAGCAGGGCTGAAAATTGGTTTTTTTGCTTTTTGAAGGGGTCGGCAGCCCATTTATATCTTTCGGCCTCCTTGCGTGCTGTTTCATTGGCTTATTGATGGCCTTGTAAGCAGCGGGCAGGGGGGGCGTTAATCCGGGTTGGTGTGGCTTGTGTTTTTTGGGTGTTTACGGGGGCGGCCGCGTGGTGCGGGGGCGACGCGGCGGGTGGCGTGAGCGCCGATGGCTTGCAGGAAGTGTTCGTCACCCAGGGCCCACTGGCCGAACAGGGCCGCTTCCAGGCGCTGGCGCTGGCTGGTGTCCAGCCCGTGGGCCAGGCGCTTGCGATAAACCGCCTGCCGGTCGAAGGGGGTGTTGCCCAGCTGCCAGTAATCGGGATGCTCGTTGGCCCAGGTGTGAGGTTTGAGATTCAGCCCGGTGTGGTAGCAGGCGGATGACCACGGCCAGGATTCGGCTTGTTCCACGTACCCGTGTTGCACGGGCAGGATGTCGAGCCAGACCAGGGCCGGCAGTACCCAGTGTTCGGGCTGAAGCAGTGCGCTGCGGTAGCGGCCTTCGAAAACGCGACCCGACGACAAGCGCGAGGTGAAGCGACGGCCGATGGCTTGCATCAGCCGCGCGATGCCCGTGCGGGACGACGGTGTGGCCAATAACACCATGCGGTCGTAAAGCAAGACCCAGCCATGCACATTGACGTGTTGTTCGTGTGCGCATTCGCGTAGCCAGACGGCCAGCTGGTTCAGCGGCTCGACGGGGCTTGGGTCGACGGGTTGCGCCAGTGGCTCAACGAACCGGGCCTGGATCAACTGAGGGATATCGGGGGCATACAGACGGGCGAGGCGGGCCATGAGGTTGACTAAGGTGTTTGGCGAAGCGTTTCGGGGTTTGACGTGCCGGTCTGCCAGCTTATTGCATAATAAGGGCCTGTGCAATTTGCTGGACCTTGTCGCCAAGGTGCTGGTCTGGTTGCGTCCGAGTCATCAAGGCGGTGCGTCTTCACGATGATTGAGTCGCGTGCCTTCAAGAAACCCATCAGGAGCCCATATGAAAACAAGAGCAGCCGTCGCCTGGAAAGCAGGTGCACCGTTAACCGTAGAAACCGTCGATCTGGCCGGCCCCAAAGAGGGCGAGGTTCTGGTTGAAATCAAGGCGACCGGTATTTGTCATACCGATTACTACACCTTGTCGGGTGCAGACCCTGAGGGCCTGTTTCCGGCGATTCTGGGGCATGAGGGTGCCGGTGTGGTGGTTGATGTCGGCCCGGGTGTGAAGTCGTTGAAAGCCGGTGACCATGTTATTCCGTTGTATACCCCTGAATGTCGCCAGTGCAAGTCGTGCTTGTCGCGTAAAACCAACCTGTGTACTGCCATTCGCGCGACGCAGGGCAAGGGGTTGATGCCCGATGGCACATCCCGTTTCACTATCGATGGCAAGCCGGTATACCACTATATGGGTACGTCCACGTTTGCGAACCATATCGTCGTTCCGGAAATTGCGCTGGCGAAAATCCGTGATGACGCGCCGTTCGACAAGGTGTGCTACATCGGGTGCGGCGTGACTACCGGCATTGGTGCGGTGTTGTTTACTGCCAAGGTCGAGGCGGGGGCGAATGTAGTGGTGTTTGGTCTGGGCGGTATTGGCCTGAACGTGATCCAGGGTGCCAAGATGGTGGGAGCCGACAAGATTATTGGGGTTGATCTGAACCCCGAGCGTGAAGCCATGGCCCGCAAGTTCGGTATGACGCATTTCGTTAACCCGAACGAGGTTGAAAACGTGGTTGACCACATTATCCAATTGACTGATGGTGGTGCTGATTATTCGTTCGAATGTATTGGCAATACCAAGGTGATGCGCCAGGCGCTGGAATGCTGCCATCGGGGTTGGGGTCAGTCGATCATTATTGGTGTGGCCGAAGCCGGTGCCGAAATTTCCACGCGCCCGTTCCAGCTGGTTACGGGGCGTGAGTGGAAAGGCTCGGCGTTTGGCGGCGCACGCGGCCGCACCGATGTTCCGAAGATTGTTGACTGGTATATGGACGGCAAGATCAATATTGATGACTTGATCACGCATAAATTGAGTCTTGAACAGATCAATGACGGCTTTGACTTGATGAAGCAGGGCAAGTCGATCCGCTCGGTGGTGATGTACTGATGTGTCAGCGCTGCAGCGCATTTGGAGGGTTGTTTGCCATGGCTGAACTTGAACAGGTCAGTGAGCACCGCTGCTTTGGTGGTGTTCAGCGTTTTTACCGGCATGAATCCATAGCGATCGGTTTGTCGATGCGTTTTTCGGTATTCATTCCTGCGCAGGCGGAATTCGGACGTGTGCCCGTGCTGTTTTATCTGGCGGGGTTAACGTGCACGGAAGAGACGTTCATGATCAAGGGCGGCGCACAGCGTTTTGCCGCGCAACACGGGATCATGCTGGTGACTTGCGATACCAGCCCGCGGGGCGCAGGTGTGCCGGGTGAAGATGACAGCTGGGATTTTGGTACGGGTGCCGGTTTTTACCTGGATGCTCTTCAAGAGCCTTGGGCGGGTCACTATTTCATGGAAAGCTATGTGGTAGATGAGCTTTTCGGTATTGCCACTTCGCAGTTGCCGGGTGATCCGTTACGTGCGGGAATTTTTGGTCATTCGATGGGAGGGCATGGGGCGCTGGTGCTGGCGCAGCGTCACCGTCCGCAGTTCAAGTCGGTGTCGGCGTTTGCACCGATTGCCTCACCAACGAAATGCCCTTGGGGGCAGAAGGCGTTTGCGGGG
>JAAYID010000185.1 GCA_012744285.1 Alcaligenaceae bacterium | reverse complement strand
GCCCCCTGAATCTGGCATTGGCAGAATGGCCAGTAAAGTTTTTGGAATACGATCAACGTATAGTATGGCGTGTTGCCAGCAGAGGCTCAATACGTTGCCGGTTAAATCATCTTGAACAAATAGTTGTTTAGTGTGTTAACCGCATGACCACATTTCAAGGGGGTGTCATGGCTCGTCAACCTAAACGGATCGGGGCGGTCTCGGCCCTGCTGTTGCTGGACGGCTGGACGGCGACAACAGGGCGGGATGCCATCCAGAAAGAATACGTGTTCAGAAGCTTCAATGACGCCTTCGGGTTCATGACCCAGGTGGCCTTGCAGGCCGAACGCCTGAACCACCACCCCGAATGGTCCAATATCTACAACCGCGTCAACGTAACGTTGACCACCCACGATGCCAAGGGCGTTACCGATCTTGATGTCGCCCTGGCCTGTTTCATGGATCAGTTGATCTAGGAGTTCTTATGTCCCGATTTTCTGGCGCGGGCGCTGTGGCCTCGCTGGTCACGCCGCCGCTCATCCCCTTCAGTACGTTTGAAGATGCGTCTGCGGCCGTTGCTCGCCTGATTGAAATTTACGAACGCAATACGGCCTACATTCGTGAGGGTTTCAAAGACTACGCCAAAGGTGAACTGCACGACGGTCAGCGAGTACGCGCCTGCTATCCGGCCATCCGCATCAAGGTCAGCACCTACCAGCCCATCGACAGCCGCCTGTCGTATGGCTATGTGGTCGAGCCCGGCACCTACATGACCACCATTACCCAGCCGCATCTGTTCGAACGTTACCTGTGCGAACAGATTCATCTGCTGCTCAAAAACCACGGCGTCGGCGTCGAAATCGGCGAGTCCGATGTGCCCATACCGCTGCATTTTGCCTTCCCCGAAGGCTATTACGTGGAAGGGGTCTACGCCGATTCAGTGGGTGGCGAGCTGCGCGACCATTTTGACGTCCCCGACCTGGCCATCACCGATGACGCTATTGTCAATGGCACCTGGCGCGGCCACCGTGGCACCCCCGAACCCCTGGCGCCGTTCACGGCACCGCGCATTGACTATTCGCTGCACCGGCTGCAGCACTACACGGCCACCCGGCCACAGCATTTTCAAAGCTACGTGCTGTTCACCAATTACCAGTTCTATATTGACGAGTTCTGCGCCTGGGCCAAAGACATGCTGGCCCGCGGCGAAGGGGGCTACACAGCCCTGGTTGAGCCCGGCAATGTCATGACCCCGGCAGGGCCAAATGCCCAACCCGTCGGCACACCCCCCGCCCGCATGCCCCAAATGCCGTCCTACCACCTGCTGCGCGAGGGCAATACCGGCATTACCCTGATCAATATCGGGGTAGGTCCGTCCAATGCCAAAACCATTACCGACCATGTGGCCGTACTGCGATCATCGGCCTGGATCATGCTGGGGCATTGCGCCGGTTTGCGCACGACACAGCGTTTGGGGGACTACGTGCTGGCCCACGGGTACGTACGGCAAGACCACGTGCTGGATGACGACCTGCCCACCTGGGTCCCCGTGCCGCCACTGGCTGAAATCCAGGTTGCCCTGGAAGAGGCCGTGGCTGAAGTGGCGGGGCTTTCAGGGTGGGAACTGAAACGCATCATGCGTACCGGCACCGTGGCCACCACGGACAACCGCAACTGGGAACTGCGCGATGACAACGAACCGGTACGCGGGCTGTCGCAATCGCGTGCCATTGCCCTGGACATGGAATCGGCCACCATTGCCGCCAACGGTTTCCGCTTCCGGGTGCCTTATGGCACGTTGTTGTGCGTGTCCGACAAACCCCTGCATGGCGAACTGAAACTGCCTGGCATGGCCAGCGAGTTCTATCGTACCCAGGTGGGTCAGCACCTGAAAATCGGCATCCGGGCGCTGGAGCAACTGCGTGAAATGCCCTTCGAACGGTTGCATTCACGCAAGCTGCGCAGCTTTATTGAAACCGCGTTCAAGTAAAAGCAAAGCTCGCATGACGCGTGGTATTGTGTGAAAAATCGGAACAATGAACTTGTCAGATTGATTCCAGAAGATCGGTTTAAACGTAAAAAAATGGAATACACCATGAGCAACAGGCACGTCCCGCCCACTTCAGACAAATCAGCACTCTAAACGCTTTAAAACCACGCCATGATCGAAACCTTTTTACAAAAAGTTATAGCCACACAAAAAACCGGGGCCGCCACGGAACACTCATACCGCCCGGCCCTGCAAGAGCTATTTCAAGGCCTGAGCACTGGAATCACGGTCATCAACGAGCCCAAGCGTATCGCCTGCGGTGCACCCGACTTTATCATCCAGCAAAACGAACTGGCCATCGGCCATGTAGAAGCAAAAGATCTGTCCGTCACGCTACGCGGTATGAAAGACACCAACAAAGCACAGCAGGAACGCTATCGAAAAGCTCTGCCTAACCTGATCTACACCAACTGTCTCGACTGGGACTTCTACCGCAACGGCGAACTATTCGCTTCAGTCAGCATTGCTGAGAACGCAACGGCCATCCAGCCCCTCAACGACCAATTTTCAACTCTGGAACACCTGTTAAAGGACTTCATCAGCCAGCGTCCCCAGAGCATCACCAGCCCGGAACTTCTGGCCACCAAGATGGCCGGCAAGGCCCAGCTGATCAAAGACATCTTTGCCAACACCCTGAATGCCGAGGATGGCAGCACCACCGAGCTTTACAGCCAGTACACGGCCTTCCAGAAACAGCTTATTCTCGACATCAGCATTACCGATTTTGCCGACCTTTACGCTGAAACCATTGCCTACGGCATGTTTGCCGCCCGCCTGCACGACAACACGCCAACAGACTTCAGCCGTCTGGAAGCGATGAACCTGCTACCCAGATCCAACCCTTTTCTGCGCAGTCTCTTTGGTTTTATTGCCGGGGTAGATCTGGACGAACGCATTGCCTGGGTCATCGATGACCTGGCCGCTGTGTTTCAAGCTGCCGATGTAAAAAAGATCATGCAGAACTTTGGTCAGCTCACTGGCCGTCAAGACCCCTTCCTGCACTTCTACGAAACATTTCTGTCGGCGTACAACCCCGAAAAGCGCAAGGCGCGCGGTGTGTGGTACACACCGGAGGCCGTAGTCAACTTTATTGTTCGGGCCGTCGATGAAGTGCTGCAAAACGAATTTGAATTACCCGATGGTTTGGCCGATACCAGCAAAATCAGTGTCGACTGGGACACCGATACCAACGACAAAAAAGGCAACCCTGTCCACATCAAGAAAGATATTCACCGAGTGCAGATTCTTGACCCGGCTACCGGAACCGGTACGTTCCTCGCCGAAGTCATCAAGCAAATTGCACCCAAAATCAAAAGTGTCGCCCCCAGTCTCTGGACTTCCTATATCGAACAAGATCTGATACCGCGCTTGCATGGTTTCGAGCTGCTGATGGCGTCATACAGCATGTGTCACATGAAGCTGGACATGATCTTGACCGAGCTCGGCTACCAACCCGGTTCAAAAGCACCACGTCTGGGTGTATATCTCACCAACAGCCTTGAGGAAGGCGAACGGGAAACGCAAGACCTCTTCATGGCGCAATGGCTCACCCGTGAAGCGCGTGAAGCAAGCGACATCAAGCGTAAGAACCCCATTATGTGCATACTTGGCAACCCCCCTTATGCCGGCGAAAGCAGCAACAAGGGGGGCTGGATCATGGAACTGATGGAGGCTTACAAAAAGGAACCTGGCGGCAAGCAAAAGCTGCAAGAACGTAACCCCAAATGGATCAATGACGACTATGTGAAATTCATCCGTATGTCTGAACACCTGATCAACACCAATGGGGAAGGCGTGCTGGGTTTCATCACCAACCATGGCTATCTGGACAACCCCACCTTTCGTGGTATGCGCTGGCACCTGATGCACAGCTTCGACACGATCTATCTGCTCGACCTGCACGGCAACAGCAAGAAGAAAGAAGTCGCGCCAGACGGCACCCCGGACAACAACGTCTTCGATATCCAGCAGGGCGTCAGCATTTTGATCGCCGTCAAGCATAAACGCCCTGGCGGCAAAGGCGCACCAGCCAAGCCGCTGGCCAACGTGTTTCACACTGACCTATGGGGCAAGCGTGAGCAAAAATATCAGGCGCTTTTCAATAACACCCTGGCCAGTCTTCCCTGGCAACAGATAAAACCGCAAGCGCCACAGTTTGCTTTTGTTCGACGTAACTCGAACCTGGAAGAAACCTACCAAAAGGGTTTTGCCATCCATGAGTTCATGCCGGTCAACTCCGTCGGCATCGTCACTGCCCGCGACGCGCTGACCATCGACACCGACAAACACAAACTCTGGCAACGGGTGCAGGACTTTGCCCGGTTGGAAACCGAAGCGGCACGGTTCAAATATCAATTGGGCAAGGATGTGCAAGACTGGCAGGTGGCTTGGGCGCAGAAGGATGTTCAAGGTAACCTGAACATGGATAAGTTGGCACCTATTGCCTACCGACCATTTGATACCCGCTGGACACTTTACACCGGTACCTCCCGAGGTTTTCACTGCCGCCCAAGAAGCGATGTAATGAAACATCTATTAAAAGACAACTTGGCCATGGCGGTTAGCAAGCAACAAAAGGCTTCTGATGGCTTCTATCACGTGATCGCACACACGGGGATATCCGAGTCCAGCCTAACATCAAATAAAACAGCGGAAATTGGCTATTCTCTGCCTCTTTATATTCACACTACTGATCCAGTAACACAAAAAACAGATCGCCACATTAATTTTGAAACCAAACAATATGAACGGCTCCTAAAACTCGCCAAACATCCCGACCACGGCGAGCCTGATGAATTGGCCGTATTCGACTACATCTATGCAGTGCTTCACTGCCCAACCTATCGCGGTACCTACGCCGAATTCCTGAAATACGACTTCCCGCGCATCCCGTGGCCATCCAACCCTGACGAATTCTGGCGCCTGCGCGAGCAGGGCAGCCAGTTGCGTCAGCTCCACCTGATGCTGCCCGCAGCCATCGGCGACACCCCTTATCCACTACTTGGCGAAGGCGACAACCGCATCGACAGCCTAAAATTGGACAGCAATAAAATCTGGATCAACAAAACCCAATACTTCGATCAGGTGCCCGAAGGTGTGTGGAGCTTCTACATAGGCGGCTATCAGCCTGCACAAAAATGGCTTAAAGACCGTAAAGGCCAAGAACTCAATTTCAGTCAGATCAAACACTATCAAAGCATCCTGAAAATCCTGGCTCGCACTGCGCACATCATGCAAAACATTGTTTTGGATTGATCTGCTGCGACAACAAAAACCGGGGTAAAGTTTTGGTAGAAATCGAAAACAAAACCACAACAACCGAGACTATGGCATGACGACTGTTACCATTCCGGAATGGAACACCCTGGGCCTGCTGCCACCTGTTGACCCTGCGGCCCCTGCCAGTCAGGAGCGTTCACCTTATCGCGTCGCGCTACCGAACGTAGTCACGCGTTTTGCCACTTCGCCTGAGCGGCGGCAAATTCTTCGTGGCTGGCTCAACTTTCGTGCAGCCTTGCATGGCATGGGGATTGTCGAAGGATTCCAATGGCTCAATGGAAGTTTTATGGAGCACGTTGAGGTCCTGGAGCGGCGTACCCCTCGTGACATCGACGTTGTCAGTTTTGTACTTACCCCTGCCTCCTTTGCTCCCACCCCAGAGCAATGGGCCGCGCTGGATCATGACCATGTCAAAAAAACTTTTCTCGTTGATAGTTATCTGGTGGAAATGGACCAGCTGGAACGCCCCAATCTGATCCGCAAAGCGGCTTACTGGTACAGCATGTGGTCGCATCGCCGTAATCAGGCGTGGAAAGGTTACCTCGAGGTCGATCTTGATCCCGCGTTTGATCGGCAAGCCCTGGATTGGTTGAATCAGCAAGAGACTCCGGAAGCTCAGCCATGAAGAATGAAGACAGGTCACACCTGCTGGCCGAACAGACTTTTCTACGTCGCGATCTTTCAGAGACACCGGAAACTGCTCGCTTGACACGTATGAGTATCGAAGCCCGACTGCGTAAAGTAGAAGCCGAACTCGCGGCACTTCCCGTCGATGAACGCGCACCTGCCCGTGCGCGCTTAACCTTTGACGGCGTACCCGTAATTCGTAGCCACGGCATCTTCGCAGACTTCGGAATGAGGGCCGTTAACAGTTTTACCGAAGCCGTGGCCTCGGTCGCTGCGTCACTCACCGCCCCCCTGGCTGCGATGGGGCCTATTCCCAATCGCGATCAAAACCAATTACTAATTACCGGCACGGCAGTGGGCTCGTTTGGATTCGAACTGGAGGAATATCGTACTGAACAACTGACTCTGGAAGATTCCAGCCCTGTAGCGAATGCGCTGGAGCGCACCCAGGCCTTGTTGCAAAGCACCCTGGGTGACGACGAGGCGCTGGCTGACATTGCATCGGAAACCGATCCACGCGCGCTGGACAAGATACGTGCGTTCTTGCGAGTTCTGGCAGATAACAATGCCATTTGCGAATTGCAGTGCGGTGGCCGAGGAGTACGCTTCACCGACGTGGGGCAAGTCAATCGCAGCATTGCACGCCTTGCCGCTGACAACTTGCACGAAAGCGAAGAACAATTGCACGGCGAGTTCATCGGTGTGCTGCCCAACAGCCGCAGCTTTGAATTCAAGCTCGCCAGCGATCATGAAATCATCCGAGGCAAGGTTTCCCCGAGATTACAGAATGTGGATGACATCAATGCTCACTTGAATCACATCGTTCAAATTCAGGTCACCAAAACACAAGTGGGTAACGGGCGTCCGCGATATCTACTGACCCAGATGCCGCTTTGGCAAGACTGAATCCCTGAATACACAGTAGCAGCGGGTTGCCGGGGTGCTGCACCCCGCCCGCCGGGCCAGCACGCAGGCAGCTATCCACCGAACCGGTCGCGCAGCATTTTGCGCAGCACCTTGCCGGCCCCGCTTTTGGGCAGGTCGGCCACAAAATAAATGTCTTTGGGGCATTTGTACGCGGCCAAGTGCTGGCGCAGGCCATCGACAACGTCCTTGGCCGTCGCAGTTTCACCGGGTTTAAGCACCACCGCCGCCACCACGCGCTCAACCCACTTGGGGTCGGGCACCCCGAAAACGGCCGCTTCCAGCACCCGGGGGTCGGCATATAGAAACGACTCGACCTCGGTGGGGTAAACGTTTTCCCCGCCCGTGATGATCATGTCGTTCTTGCGATCAACAATGTAGTAGTAGCCCTGGTCATCGCAGCGTGCCAGGTCGCCGGTGTGCACCCAACCCTCTGTTTGCACGGTCCGGGTCAGCGCATCGTCATTCCAGTACCCGGCCATCACCCCCGGGCTGCGCACCACCAGCTCACCAATGCCGCCCACGGCCACATCATTATGGTCGGCATCCAGAATACGGATTTCACGCCCCTGCAGCGCATGACCACACGACACCAGCAAATGCTGCTGACCAGACTGTCCGGCCAGCACATGATCGGCGGGGAACAGGCCCGTAACCGTACCGGCCTCGGTTGACCCATAACCTTGGGC
>JAAYID010000018.1 GCA_012744285.1 Alcaligenaceae bacterium | reverse complement strand
GGCATGCATCAAAGCTGGCTGGTCGGCCAGATGCGTTTGCGCCAGGGGGTGGATGCCGCGTCTTTGTCGGCCTTCACGATTGAAACGCGTTTTCGCTACAACCCCGATGTCAAGAGTTTGCCGGCCATGGTGCCTGCGGTGATTCCCCTGCTGTTGCTCATGATTCCGGCCATGCTCACGGCCCTGGCCGTGGTGCGCGAAAAAGAACTGGGGTCTATCCTCAATTTTTACGTGACGCCGCTGCGGCGCAGCGAGTTCTTGCTGGGCAAACAGTTGCCGTATGTGGTGCTGGGTATGTTCAATTTCCTGCTCATGACGTTGCTGGCGGTGACCCTGTTCGGGGTCCCCGTGACGGGCAGTTACGCCACACTGGTTCTGGCGGCTTTTATTTATGTCGTGTTCGCGACCGGGTTTGGCCTGTTTGCCTCCAGCTTTACGCGTTCCCAGATTGCTGCCATGTTTCTGACCATGGTCGGAACCCTGTTGCCGGCCATTCAGTTTGCCGGTTTGCTTAATCCGGTTTCGTCGCTTGAGGGGCCAGGAGCGATTATCGGGCACGCGTATCCAACCACCCATTTTTTGCTGATCAGCCGGGGGGTTTTCAGCAAAGCCCTGGGTTTGACCGATGTCTGGCATGCTTTGTGGCCGCTGGCGTTATCAGTGCCGGTCATTCTGGCCCTGTCCGTGGCGCTGCTGCGCAAACAGGAGCGCTGAATGCAGTGGTGGAAGACCATTTTTCGTCTGGGCGTCAAAGAGCTCTGGAGTCTGTGGCGCGATCCGGCCATGCTGGTTCTGATCGTCTACACCTTCACGGTTTCGATCTACACGGCGGCCACCGCAATGCCCGACACCCTGCACAATGCACCCATTGCCATCGTTGATGAAGATCGTTCAGCGCTGTCAGGTCGTGTTGCCGCCGCATTTTTTCCACCGCGTTTCGCTCCTCCGCACCAGATTGACATCCATGATGTTGACCCGGCGCTTGATGCCGGACGCTATACCTTTGTGTTGAATATTCCCGCCAATTTCCAGCGCGACGTGCTGGCCGGTCATCAGCCGGTGGTTCAGCTCAATGTGGATGCCACCCGCATGTCGCAAGCCTTTACCGGCAGCGGGTATATTCAGCAAATGGTGTCCGACGAGGTGAATACCTTCGTGCGCCGCTACCGTGCCGTGGATGGTCTGCCGGTTGAACTGGCCTTGCGGTTGCGCTTCAACCCCGCCCTCGAGCGGGCCTGGTTCGGCGCCTTGAACGAAATCATCAATATCATCACCATGCTGGCCATCATTCTGACCGGCGCTGCCCTGATCCGTGAACGTGAGCACGGCACGATCGAGCACCTGCTTGTCATGCCGGTGACACCTTCGCAGATCATGCTGTCAAAAATCTGGTCGATGGGTCTGGTCGTTTTGCTGGCGTCAGGCCTGTCACTTGCTTTTGTGGTGCAAGGGGCGTTGCAGGTGCCTGTTCAGGGTTCGGTGACCTTGTTCCTGACGGGTGCTGCACTGCATTTGTTTGCCATGACATCCATGGGTATTTTCATGGCGACCCTGGCGCGCAGCATGCCGCAGTTTGGCTTGTTGTTTGTATTGGTGCTGCTGCCGTTGCAAATGTTGTCGGGTGGCACGACGCCGCGTGAAAGCATGCCAGAGATCGTGCAACACTTGATGTTGGCAGCACCCACAACCCACTTCGTGCAGTTGGGGCAAGCCATCTTGTTCCGCGGGGCCGGTGTTGATGTGGTCTGGCCCCAGTTTCTGGCTTTGCTTCTGATTGGTACACTCTTTTTTGTAATTGCCCTGGGCCGTTTCCGGCGCACCCTTAGCCAGATGGCCTGATCCCCCTCACAGGTGCCCATAAGGCACGGAGAATTTTGAATGCAGCCCCAGAACCTGTTTCAGCAAGCGACCGATTACCTGACCGATGCGTGGCAACGGTCCGTGTTGTATGCGGATGTCATGCGCCAGCGCGGCAACCAGTACCGCGAGCACATGCTTAACAAGTCCCCGCATGTGCTGAGTGTGCCGTTTGAGATTTTAATTGACGGCAAAGATTTACCTGATCCGGTGGGTTACGGTTTATGCCGCATTTTGCC
This sequence comes from Alcaligenaceae bacterium, assembly GCA_012744285.1. Taxonomy (GTDB): domain Bacteria; phylum Pseudomonadota; class Gammaproteobacteria; order Burkholderiales; family Burkholderiaceae_B; genus Neopusillimonas; species Neopusillimonas aromaticivorans. The sequence goes on along the minus strand of JAAYID010000018.1, from coordinate 2,254 downwards.
GCATGATGGCATTGAAATTGACCCCAAGAAACGACCCTTCGTGATTGTTGATCCGCGCGCCGGCCAAGGGCCCGGCATCGGGGGCTTCAAGCCTGAAAGCGAAATTGGCGTGGCCATGCGTGCGGGGCACCCCTGTTATTTCATCGGTTTTGCGCCGCAACCGGCCCCCGATCAGACGGTTTTTGATGTGATCCGCGCTGAAGCCGCCTTTTTGCGCCGGGTCAACGAACTGCACCCTGATGCCGAAGGCAAGCCGGTTGTTATTGGCAATTGCCAGGCCGGCTGGCAAGTGCTCATGACTGCGGCGCTGTATCCCGACCTGTTCGGGCCCATTATTGTGGCAGGTACGCCGGTGTCGTATTGGGCCGGCTGGCGTGGCAAAAACCCTGCGCGTTATGCCGCCGGCATGCTGGGCGGCACCTGGCCAACGGCCATGACCAGCGATCTGGGGGCCGGCAAGTTTGACGGCGCCTGGCTGGTACAAAATTACGAAAACCTGGACCCTGCCCACACCCTGTGGGACAAGCAGTACCATTTGTACGCCCATGTCGATACCGAAGCCAGCCGCTATCTGGGCTTTGAAAAATACTGGGGCGGCCATGTTTACCTGAATGCCGAAGAAATGCAGTTCATCGCTGACGATCTTTTTGTAGGCAATCATCTGGCCACGGCGGGTATCGTTACCGATGAAGGGGTGCGTGTCGATCTGCGCAATATTCGTTCGCCGATTGTGGTTTTCTGCTCACGTGGGGACAATATCGCTCCGCCGCCGCAGGCGCTGGGCTGGGTGCCCGACCTGTATCAGGCCGATGAGGAAATTTACGCCCACAACCAGACCATTATCTACGCCGTGCACGACAGTATCGGCCACCTGGGTATTTTTGTGTCGGGCAAGGTGGCCGCAAAAGAACACCAGGAATTCGCCACGAATATCGACCTGATCGACGTGTTGCCGTCGGGTATTTATCAGGCGGTCATTCACGACAAAAATGAGCATACCCTGAATGCCGACCTGGCCTTTGGCGATTACGTGTTGGCCTTCGAACGCCGAAAGCTTGACGATGTGCGTGCCATTGTTGACAACAATCCCGAAGATGACTGGCGCTTCGAGGCTGTCGACAACCTGTCCCGTCTCAACCTTTCTTTGTACCGTTCGTTTGTCCAACCCTGGGTCAAGGCATGGGTAACCCCGGCGCGCGCGAATGCCCTGGCGTCGCGCCACCCGCTGCGCCTGTCTTATGAAATGATGTCGGATCAAACGCCCTGGGGGCAACAGGTGGCCCGCCAGGCCGAGACTGTGCGGGCGGCCCGCAAGGCGGTGCCGACCGATAATCTCTTCTGGCAGTTGCAGGCCCGGGCGTCCAGTATGGTCACCTCAACCTTTGATCAATGGCGTGACCTGCGCGACAGCATGGTCGAGCAGACGTTTATCCAGCTGTACGGTTCGCCCTGGATGCAAGCCATGTTTGGGCAAGGGGTTTCGCGTCATGAAAAACCGCGCCCGCATCCGGGGACATCGGCCGAGCATCAGCGTATGGTGCAACAGCAGGTTGAGCATCTGTGCAGCGAAATGTCTGCCGGTGGCGTGCTCGAGGCCAAGCTGCGCGCCCTGATTTACTTGAGCCGGGACATGGGCAGTTTTGACGAGCGCAGCTTTAATCTGGCCCAGCGCCTGCGGCAGAATGGCCGGCTGGCGGCGTTACCTCTGAGCGATTTCAAACGCATGGCGCGCAAGCAGGGCTTTTTGATGTTGATCGATGCGGACCGCGCTTTGGCCACCTTGCCCGACTTGCTGGAAGGCGTTTCACTGGAAGAGCGCCGGCATGCCTGGCAGTTCGTTGTTGATCTGCTGACGGCGGCGATGGGGGCCGAACACCTTGATTCTGAGAAATTTGATCTGGTGGCGGAAAAATTCGGGGTCAATCAGGAACCTGTCGTTGACGATGTCCCGGCACCGGTTGCCGCCGCCAGCGATGAGGCAGCACGTCTTGAGGTGTCGTCATCTGAGGCCCCCGTTGTGGCAGCGGATGCGCCCGTCCAGGCCGAGCTGGCTGTGCCGGTTGTTTTTGCTGAGCCGATGGCATCAGCCGAGCCGCCTGTGCCGTCTGAAACCACCGTTTCAGCCGTACCGGCGTCTGTCGCTGAACCCGCACTCGCCGAACCCGGGTCGCAGTTGCCAGCGGCTGCTGCTGCAGCTACCACGACCAAAGCGGCTGTTTCGGGCTCACGGGCGAAAAAGACGCGTTCGACCCGG
>JAAYID010000184.1 GCA_012744285.1 Alcaligenaceae bacterium | reverse complement strand
CTGCTGGTGACGGTCGCTGCCTTGCCCCGCTCCTTTTCCCATCGTCGGATCAGCACGGCATAGCCTGCCGGCTTGTCCAGGCTGGTGGGTTTCGAAGGTTCCGAGGAAGGCAGCGGCGGCGGATCGTCGCCAGCCTCATGTGCGTGTGTGCGCGTAGGCGGGGGAGATGCCGCCGCCGCTTCTTCTTTTATATATGTCCCTGTCCCTGTCCCTGTCTTAGCCGTGACAACGCCGTGACTTTCGTTGTGACTTCCTTTAGGTGTCACAGTGACAACCTTGTGATTGTCCGTGACAATAATCTGTATTCCGTGTGACGCCGCTACTTTTCTCAGGTGTGACGTACTGGTACCTTTCGCTGGCAGGATCACGCCGATGTCACGCAGAGCACCAAACAACAACTTGCGGTCTTCGCGTTCCTCACGCTTGCGATCATTGTCACCATCTTTGCTGGCCTGGTGCTGCTCGCGTCGAGACATTGCGTTGATAGCCTCCTGCGCTATCACAGGGTGATACAGACGGCCGTCACTACATTTGATGAAGCCACGAAGCGCCATGGCTTTGACCTTGCGCCAGCTGGCCAACTCTTTGCCAGCCAAGTGAGCAAGAATACGATCATCGTCAGGCAACGACGCGGCAGGTTCTTGATTCCAGCTCTTGCACCACAAGCGTAGGGCTGTCTTGAACTCTTCGCCCGTGGACAGGGCCATCATGTCACTGTCGAGCAAGCGCTCGGTGTGCAAAGGCATGAACGGTAAACCGCGCAGGTTGCAGTCAGCTGGTGTTAGGGGGTCCGGTAAATCAACCATTTTTATGTGCGCCCTTCATGAACGCCATCCAATGAGTACGCTCCCTTCGGCCTGACTTATGGCCAAACAATGGGGCATGAGGGGTCAGTGTGAGGATTTGACTCACTGGTATTTGGGTCTCGGCCCATTTAAAGATCAGGACGCCTTCAGGCTTCAGTATCCGAAAGCACTCAGCGAAACCTCGCCGCAGATCATCGCGCCAATCATCACCAAGGATTCCGTACTTGGCACGAAGCCACGAACTCTGACCGGCTCGGCGTAGGTGCGGTGGGTCAAATACGACCAGCCGGAATGATTCATCTGAAAATGGCATATCCCGAAAATCCATGTTCAGGTCGGGGGTGATATTAAATGCCCGGCCATCGCATAGCGTGTGCTCTTCGCTTCGGATGTCACCAAACAAAGCGCGCTGGTCTTGCTGGTCGAACCACATCATGCGACCGCCGCAGCATGGGTCGATAACTGCCGGAGGGTTGATACTCACGCCCCACCCCCATAAGCAAACTTCTTGCGCAGCTCATGAAACCGCTTTGCTGCGGCCGGGCACTCGTCCAGCTCGCGCCGTGACTTCACACCACACAAGCGGCGCAGGCTGGCCGCCGCTTCATCGGCATCGTTGACGCCCAGATAAGCCTGAAACTTCGCGTTGCCGCACATGATGGCGGCATGGCGTGCGTTTGACTGATTCATCCTTGCGCCCTCCTGTTTTCAGCCTCGACCCGAGCCTGCAGATACTTGAGCGCCATACGCTCGATACCCAGCAACTCCTGCTGGTCGACCACTACTGCATCCGTTGAAGCCAACTGCAAACCCAGCGCTGCCAGTAGCTGGCAAAAGCCATCCAGGCTTTCCTTCTGACGACTCACGGTGCTGGCCGAAACGCCCATTCGATCCGCTGCACGCTCCTGAGTGATCTCTGCAAGTCGGCGCAATATTTCGCCCTGAATTCTTGCACCGATCTTGCGTGTGCTTTCAGCCTGATCGGCTGATACTGGCTCTGTATTCATAACTCACACCTACTGGGAAAACGATCATGGACCAACAGATCACTCGGAAACTGCGAATGGACATGCCGAATAGAACGCAACAGACTGCGCTCATGGAAAAGAAAATTGATTACGAACTGATGGATCAAGCCGAAGTGCTGGCGCTGACGCTGTTCGGGCCGCACGCCGAGTGCGAACACATCGAGGCGGTGTATGAGCGGCTGGTTGCGAATCAACAGCTTGGGTTGAGCTTGGCCAGTGCCATCACGGTGCATTGAGTTAGGCATTTAAAGACTCTGAGGCAGGGGCTGACTGACGAAGCGAGGCAAAGTAGATGCTTAAAGCCTCAAGATGGCGAACTCCAGGATTACCTATTCGGCCTTGGGCAAATTTTGTAATCCACCAATAGGAAATGCCTGTTTCGGCACATATTTTGGGCCAGTCGCCTTTCCGAGCCTGAAGTTGCTCTCGGATGCTTTCTGCAAATGTCATTTGACGTCCTTGATCGTGAATAACTGAAATCTAGCACTATGTGGCTAGATAATCAAGCACAACAAGGCTAGATTAAATTCGTAAACTGGCAACCAAATGCTAGACAATAGAAAAATACTTGCTGATAACCTTACGCGCCTACTGGCTACGCGGGACGAGTCGCGACTATCTCTGTCAAGAAAGATTGGCGTTGCAGATGGCTCATTAGGACGGATCAAGTACGGCACGGGAAACCCGACTCTTGAAGCGTTGGAAAACATCGCTAAGTTTTTCCGCCTTGAGGTTTGGCATCTCTTTGTCCCGGATCTTGACCCAAAGAACCCACCGCCGTTACCCGGCAACAAGTCTGACGCTCAAGATTGGCCATTTCAGCGCATTGATATCCGGTCAGTGAACAGTCTTTCCGAACTTGACAAAGCTTACATAGAGGGTCGCCTGGCGGAGGCTATAAGCACCGCCGGGATTTCTCAAAAAGCCGTCAACCAATAAGACCAAGCCGCAGCCTAAGCTGCGCCTGGTCTGGTCAGACGGCGTTTTTTTGACTTGAATGTGACAAAGTGAGAAAGGTGAGACTTAGTGTTGCAATGCAATCATTCTGTCTAACGGGTAAGATCACGCGGAAAAACGAGAAAAAATGCCATTTACCAAGGTTATCGGGTCACGGGCTATAGCCTACAACTTTCCGACCAACATAATGAATCGACCAAACAAGCGCTTTCATCACACGAAAATCTTCGGGTTCCCGTTCTATTGCAGAATCCAATTTCTGCAAACGATGATATAACTCTCTATATCCAATCTTCGTCACAAAGCGAGCAATATTGTGCGCCCACCAATAGCAAAAGAAATCAGTGTCTCAAAGCTTCATTTTGATCCTGAGAATCCCCGTTTCCCAATAGAAGTGGCACAACTTCCTGCTGAAGAGTTAATTGAGCGCTTCATTCGTGACGAACGCTTAACAGAGTTAGTCTCATCTATAGCAGATCAAGGGTATTTTGCTGGCGAGCCCTTATTGGTCGTTAAAGTTGGCAATACTGACTCTTTTCATGTTATCGAAGGGAATCGCCGACTTGCAGCTCTCAAGCTGTTACACAGGGAGATCGCCGTACCAGCCGGGCGATTTTCAATAGAAGAGGAAGTTGAGCAAGCAAAGCAACGACCAAATCCTATACCCTGCCTTGTATTTCACGATCGCAAAGATATCTTGCGGTACCTCGGTTTTCGTCACATCACGGGAATAAAATCTTGGGGAGCGCTGCAAAAAGCCCGCTATCTGAAGCAGATTAGGGATGCTTTGTATAGTGAAATGCCTTCAGAGGAACAAACGCAAGCTCTTGCCCGCGAAATCGGCAGTCGTTCAGACTACGTCGCGCAGATACTAACAGCACTCAACCTCTATGAGCACGCCGAGAGGAAAAATTTCTACGGCGTACAGGGCCTTTCACCCGAAAATATCGAATTTTCACTACTATCGACGGCGATAAGCTATTCGAACATCACTCTCTATTTAGGGCTCGTAGATCGGAAGGATATGCACTCCTCCACCATCAACGACGAGAACCTGAAAAACATCCTGACGTGGATGTTCGCTGCGCCAGACGGGCGGAGGCCAATACTCGGTGACTCAAGAAACATCCGAAAACTATCCGCTGTGGTGCAGTCAGCTGAAGCAAAACAGACTTTGTTGAATACGGGTGACTTAGAAGAGGCGTTTCTTCAAAGCGAAGGCCCATCAATAGCATTCTCACATAGCCTGAACTCTATTCACGCTCTCATTAAACAAGCATGGAACACGCTCCCTAGTGTAGAAATCATCGAAGAGTCGCAGGTAGAACAGCTGAGAGAGATGAGGAAACTGCTTACGTCTCTATTCAACGCTGCGCTTAGCAAATCAATAGACGAAGACACAGATGCATAGCGGTGGAACTGTGTTAATTAAGAACATTACGCAGCAGCCAAAAGGTGCCGACATATCAATTTGGTGCGACTACATTGAACTACGTTGTCTTACTCACAAAGACAAGCGATTCTCACGAAGCGAATTGGTCGATCTAATTATTGAAAATAAAGACACCGACCGTGGAGGCGAGTTCGACGACAACCAGTTTGAGTCCACAGAAGCCGAAAGATCAGACCGCAGAGAAGAAAAGATCTCGAATTATTTTCGATTGCTTAAAAGCCGTGAGCTTCTATTCGGAAACGCATGGCCATATGAAATCGATAAAGAATTAAGAGAAGTTCGCCTTAAGAATGAGCCGGACAACTGGGGGCCAGACACATTGCTCTATGTCCAACTGCTTCTTTCGTCAATGCTGGCCTACATAGAAAAGAACCGTAGTCATGAGCTTACTTCTGGCTTCGAATATTTATCTAAAGAAATATTCACGGCACTGATGCCGGCCCACACAATAGTCCATGCGTTCGGTGCTGACAATTCTGCTCAATATACTGGGAAGCTCTATAACCGTCTAAAGCAACTTGCTAAAGACTTCCGTGGTCACATCAACACTCCAGAAAAAAAATTTCCCAAGGAGGGACGCGGAGACTGGAATATTGATTTAGTGGCCTGGAACCAGCTAGGTGACTCTCGCAACCATATACCATTAGCCCTGGGACAATGTGGGTGCAGCACAAACGATTGGCGTACCAAAATGGGAGATGTCTCGTATTCAGCGAAAGGAGCCCATCTGACAACCGCAACTGACTGGTCGGTATACTACTTCCTTCCCGAAGACTTCGCGCAGCTAGAAGGCGACAAAACTGAATGGTCAGATTTCAAATATGGCTACTTTCATCGCGCCATTGTCATTGACCGGCTACGGGCATTACGTCTGTCGGATTTGCATGGAATAACAAAGTCGATGCCCATAAAAAAGCACCTAATAGACGAAGCATACAGATCAAGCTTTACTTAGATTAATCTAATCCCAAAGAGAGTCTGGAATAGACCGAGCCACCGCTTCAAATAAAGGGGGCGGAACCGCATTCCCAGCAACGGTATAGCGCATATCGAGACTGGCTGCATCAGTGTCAGGAAACCTAAAATCCTTGGGGAACCCCTGGAGCAGGGCCGATTCTCTGTAACTAAACCTGCGAGCTGGCAGGTCTTCGGAGAAACGCCAAACATTGTGCTCCACTTTCACCAACTTTGGACTCACTGGATGCAATGGCATATGTCTAGGGTTCGCGACAATCGTCTTTGATTGCTCATGCCAATCTCGACGTCGATCACGAGACATGTAGTACCAATGAAATTCACGGTCGTAATATTCACCCGTAGGCCAAAGCTCCATTCCGCTCAGTGCCTGTTCGATCGTAACTCTCGGCTGCAGCAAAAGGTCGCCGTGCGTTGGCTTAGGAAACTCATATTCAGTATCAAGGTCTGCGCGAATACCAACGATGAAAATTCGTCTACGCTCTTGAGCAACGCCAAAGTCTGCCGCATTCAATACCTGCGCCTTAACCACATAGCCAGCTTCAGTAAATACTGCTTTCTGATCAATCAAGAGGTGCTCAAAGTTCTTACGAACCATCCCAGACACGTTTTCCACAATAAATACCTTTGGCTTTATTGCGTTTAAAGCACGTGCAAATTCGAGATAAAGAAAGTTAATCCTACGACCAGCATCGCGTACACCGCCTTGACTAAAACCCTGGCATGGATAACATCCGACCAGAAGCTCAGCGGATGGAAACACTTCTATCTTCCTGATATCCTCGAGAACGAAATCAGTTTGCGGATGATTTGCTAAGTAGGTATCGCGCGCGTAAGGAAGTATGTCGTTGGCCATGATAACGTCGAAGCCTGCTTTTATGACCCCCGCATCCGAGCCACCACACCCCGAAAAAAGTGAAACAACCTTAGGCATTCGATCTTCCTGTTTGAATTCCCGAATTTTAGCAACTTGCCGTGTTCGTGGCCAGCCCAGAACACCCACCAAAATTGCACCCTGAGCGGCCACAACACTAGCTCACCAGCACCAGCCAACACCTCAACCTTGCCAAGCGAGAGCCTTTGTTTGGCTCTACTGCTGCCTTATTGCTGCTTGCCTGCCGGCAAATATGCGCGAACCCCGGCAAAGACCGCATCCAAATCAGCGTCACTCAGCCTGACCGAAACATACTTTCGGCTGCCGTTCTGGCGATCATAAGGTCGCGTGATCCGAGAAAAGCCAATCGTGGTGATCATGTCGCACTTTGCCCACATTTCGGTTGCCTGGGCAAACCGTTGGCTGGGCGGCAATAACCTGTGCAGAGGATTTCTGACTAGGACATGCCAACGCTCAACCTTCTCTGGTGGCGTAGTCGAAAATGGAATCACAGTACAAAGGCCTCGCCAATGCGTTGAACTCTTGGAGATCACTAGGACCGGTCGGGTCTTGATCATCTCTGGAGCCATAAATCCTGTGTCAAAGCTACATATCACAAGCTCGCCTGTCTTCAGGTGAATCTGCAGCGCCGAGTTCTTCTTGTTTTGATCAACCACGCATAGCCCCAGAAAAGCAAAGGCCCCCAATTGGGGGCCCGTGACACCTGCTTCGCTTGATATCGCTCTACAGGCCGCTGAGGGGAGCAACCCCCTCAGACTCGCGCCGCGCGCCTAAGCGCCGGAAATCAGTTTAAGTATATCAAGACCAGCCATCAGCATCAATCATTTCAAAACGAACAAGTCGCAAAGCCCCCACATAAGCCAGTAGCGCTGGCTTGAAGCTTCCTCGGTGTCAGGCCATCTGCCCACAAGCATTTAAACGCCAACAATCTAGCACTTAAATGCTTGACAAAGATTTTGCCTGCCTTTAATCTAGCACCATATTGCTAGAGCGTAAGCCGCGAAATGCCAAAAGGAGCAAATCATGCTGATCAACCCCCACTACATCCTAGCCCGTCGGCGCGCTGAACGGTACGACCGGCAGAGCCTTGAAGTCCCTGCATACGCACGCATGCCCCTGAAAGGGTCGTGCAAACCCGTGCAACCCAAGGTTGCAATCGGTTCTGGGCGTTTCCCTGGTCAACAGATCGAACTGATGCCAGCGATTCATACGCCGCCGACGCACGAGGTATCCGACTCGTTGGGCGGTGAAGCGCTGCTGGTGATTACTTTGGTTGTCAGCGTTCTGTCGTTTGCTGTTGTGGGGTGGTGAGCATGGAACACAAGCAAATTCCTGAAGCCCTGCTCGAGCTGCAGCACGCACACCGAATCATTCGTAACGCTCTGGCCATCATGACGCCGAATCAAAAACGGATCTGGGCAGAAATGAATGCTGATGACGGCTGCGACGGCGAAGGCATCACGCGCGCCAACGAGCGCGAGGCGGTGATTGCGAAGATGCAGAGAGGTCAGCCATGACCCCATCCGTCTACACCGTCCGCGCCAGCGGCTGGGGCAGTCTGTTTGACTGTGCTTACCGATGGGAAGGCGAGCACCTGCTCAAGATCCGCAAACCTGCGGGCATGCGTGCCCTGCTCGGCACCAGCGTTCACGCCGGTACCGCCGCTTATGACCAGGCACGCATCGATGGCAGCAACTTGACCATTGACGAAGCCGCCGGCTCACTGGTCGATTCCCTGCACAACCCTGAGTACGACGTGGACTACCGTCAAGACGGCATCAGCCTGCGCGAAGCCGAACAGATCGGCCTGGCGCTGCATGTTCGCTACTGCACCGAAATCGCACCCCAGTTCGATTATCTGGAAGTCGAAACCAAGCTCGACCCCATGGAAATCGACTGCGGGGGCGGCGTTGTCATCCGACTGACCGGCTCGATGGACCGGGCGCGTGTCGCCAACCACGGTACCGGCGTCGTCATCCCCGATGTAAAGACCGGTAGCCGGGTCGTTTCCAAAGGCGTTGCCCAGATGAAGGGCCGCAGCGCCCAGACCGGCACCTATCAACTCATGTACGAGCAAACGCGCGGCATCCGAACCGAAGGCGCCCAGATCATCGCCTTGTCCACAGCCGGGCGCAATGAGGTGGCCGTCAGCCCGATCTTTGACGCCCGCCGCGTCATGGTCGGTACCGACGACACGCCCGGCCTGATCCAGCACGCCGCCGAAATGTTTCGCGCTGGCCTATTTCCACCCAACCCCCAAAGCCCGATTTGCAGCGAGAAATATTGCAGCCGTTGGGCAACTTGTATCTACCACGAGGATTGATTCTTATGAATGCACCCGCAACCACAGTCCAGCACTTACGCCAGCCTGCCCCACGCACTGACATTGCCATGGGCTTTGGCAACTTGGAAAGCTTTGAACTCATGCAACGCGCCGCCAAGCTATTGGCGTCCAGCACGCTGGTACCCGCAGCCTATCGCGCCGAAATCCATAAAACCAACCGCTACGGCGAAATCACCGACACGCGCCAAAACCCTAACGCCCTGGCCAACAGCGTCGTGGCCCTGAATATGGCCCAGCGCATGGGGGCGGATCCATTGATGGTGATGCAGAACCTGTACATCGTCGAGGGCCGCCCATCCTGGTCATCCCAATGGATCATTGCCGCAATCAATGGGTGCGGCCGGTTCTCACCGCTGCGCTTCGATATCAAGAGCCTGGGCAAAAAGAAGGTCGAGTACATCACTTTCTCATGGGAAAACCAGAAACGCCAAGAGGTGCGCAACACCATCGAAATCGAAGACAAGGTATGCGTTGCCTGGGTCATCGAAAAGGAAACGGGCGAGCGCCTGGAATCACCCGCTGTGTCGATTGAGCTGGCCGTGAAGGAAGGCTGGTTCACCAAAAACGGCAGCAAATGGCAGACCATGCCTGACGTCATGCTGCGGTACCGAACCGCCAGTTTCTTCGGCAAGCTGTATGCCCCTGAATTGCTGATGGGCCTGCAGACAACCGAAGAAGTCCACGACACTATCGACGTAACCCCTAATGCAGAAGGCGTTCTTCAGGTCGAAGCTGAGACGTTGCGCGAGACACCGGCCAGTCAAACAGCACCGCGCACGCGCCGCCCCGCCCCCGAGCCAGAGCAGGTATCCGATGCAGCAACCACAGAAGAAGCTGGCCAGCCACAAACGCCAACGCAAACCGCTGACGAATCCGCAGCCTACCTCGACGCCGAAAAAGTGCAGGCTTCGATCCTGTCCGCGAAAGATCACGACGTCCTGGCCATTGCTGCCGACAGCATCCAAGACTGCGCCCCCGAACACCACGAAGCCCTGCAATCGGCCTACCGCAAGCGCCTGGATGAACTGGACGGCGTCGTGCACACGCCCGAGCAGCAAACCACTGCAACCCGCGCGCGCCGCGCTGCGCCAGATATGGAGTAAGCCATGACCCAAGATAAAGACATCCGCGAAATGACCGCCGACACGATTGGCCGCGACATCCTTCAAGCCCTGGTGCAAGAAATCAAACTGCTGCCTGACCTCTGGATCAAGATGACCCAGAAGAAGCAAGACGACGTCATCAACCGCCTGCGTGCCCGGGTCGAATACAACGTGCGCATGGCCGTTCATCTGATCGCCAGCGAAAACCGCACCACCATCATCGGCGACCTTGAACAGGTGACCAGCAAAGACGGCATCAAAGCACAGTTCAAGATTTCATCAAACAGCAATGGGCGTCATCACCTGTTCGACAGTGTCGGCAAAGCCTGCCTGATCGTCATTGCTGATGCTGAAGAAACCGTTGGCGGAATGGAAGACATCAAGGGCGAGTCCGATCAGCGCAGCATGGACCTGGGCAAGGAGTACACCGACCAGGACGGCGATGGCATGGATGACGATAGCGACATTGTCGATGCAGAAATCATCTCCATCGAGCACCAGCCCCTGCAAGTTGAACTGGACGAAGCCTATGCAAGCGGCTATGCCGCTGCAGAAGAAGGCAAGCCCGAAAGCGACTGCCCGATCATGGCCGGGCCTCTTTGCATCGAGTGGGTCAAAGGCTGGAAAGCATGGCACGAAGAACACGGCACTCAGAGTGAAGACGCTGACACCACCACGGAGGGTGCGTAATGTCGATTACTCGAAAGCTGATCCGCGTTGACGGTACCGAAACGGTGCTCGTAGGGCCCCACGCACTTCGCGACATCGCACAAATGATCGGTGCTGACACGCTCGACGTGGTGATGCTTCGCCACATGGGCAAGCCGCTTCACACGATGCTGGTTGATGACGAGGGCGCTGTTAAAGGCTCGGCCGTGAATGAAAAAGCCACCACGCTGTATCACCTGAACTGCGTACCCGGTACGACATGGGAGATCCATGGCGACGTGGTGATTGTTCCTGATGGTGACTTTGCGGAGATTTGAAAAATGAAAGTGACTCACATCAACATCAGCAACGTGCTGGGCATCGCCGCCGCCGACATCGAGGTCTTCACGCCGGTCACCTTGTTCTGCGGTCCGAACGCCGCCGGCAAGAGCAGCATCCGCGAAGCCGTACGCGCCGCATTCCTGGGCATGCCAGAGCGCGTGCTCAAGAAAAAAGACTTTGGCCAACTGGTGCACGACGGCGAGAAGGTCGGCAGGGTCGATATCGAGTTCGACGGTGGCGCGGCCGGCTTCCTGGCGCCGAAGGGCGAAATGATGCTGCGCCACAGCTTCACCATGGACGGTTGGGAGCCCATCGAAACCGCCCTGCCCTATTGCCTGGATCCCGCACTGTTTGGCCGGGCCGGTGCCGACGATCGCCGTCAGTTGCTGTTCACGGTAACCGGTGCCAGCGCCAAGACTTCAGACATTGTCGAAGCAATGAAGCAACGCGGCCTGGCTGAAGACGTTATCAACGCCGTTACCCCCATGCTGCGCAGTGGCTTCCCAGCCGCTGCAAAGTATGCCGAGGAACGGTGCCGTGACGCCAAGGCGGCATGGAAAGCCGTCACCGGTGAAACGTATGGCCATAAGAAAGCCGAGGACTGGGCGGCGACCGCCCCCGAGGTTGACACCGCAGAACTAGAGCAGCTGGCCACCCAGGCCGAAGCGCTGAAAAGCAAACTCGGTACCGAACAGCAACGCCTGGGCGCAGCCGAGCAACGCTGGAAGGCTTGGACCGCTTACCAGCAGCAAGCCGAAGCCGACGCAAAGGCCTTTGCCAAACTGGAAAGCCTGGAAAAGAAACTGGACCACGACCAGAGCGACCTTCTGAAATGGCAGGACAAGGTCAAAGTCTTGGAAGGCATGGCCGGTACCGGGCCCCGGGTGGGGCTGGTGCATGATTTGGCGGCTTGCCTGGATGACGTTTACAACGAGGGCGACAACAGCTTCACGATTCCAGCAGATCTCGATGCTCGAATTTTGGCTGCGTTCAGACAGTACGAGGCCGCGCACGGTCCACTGGACGCCCAAGCCGACCCTGACGCTGCTGCCCAGCTTCCGGAAGCCATTCGCGCCCGCGACTTGATGCAGAGCGCAGTCAATAACACCCGCCGTGACATCGATGCCGCCAAGGCTGCCGGGGCCCGGATGGGACAAGCGCCTGAACAAGTCACTGAAGAAGCGGTTGGCGAAATCCAAGCCATTATCAGCACGCACAACCGCGAACTGGCTGATGTCACCGCACGACTGGACCGGCTTCGTCAAACACAACAGGCTGCCAAACTGGCCGAACAAAACACCGCCAAGGCGCGTGAGCAGCATGCCACGGCACAAGCATGGCAAGTGGCCATTGACGCACTTTCACCCGACGGCATTCCGGCCGAGATACTGCGCCGCGCCATCGGTCCCGTCAACCGCGAACTGGCACGCTGCAGTCAAGCCTTTGGCTGGGCGCAGGTAGTTATCGACGGCGAAATGGAGATCTACGCCAACGACCGGCCCTATGTCCTGCTGTCGGAGTCTGAACGCTGGCGTGCCGATGTCTGCCTCGCCCTGGTGCTGGCCGACCTATCGGGTGCGCGCCTGGTGGCCATTGACCGAATGGACGTACTGGAGACACGCGCACGGGGCGGGTTCATCGACGCCCTGGATATCCGGGCTGAAGAAGGCAAGTTCGATACCGCTTTGGTGTTCGGCACGCTCAAGGCCTTGCCGGATCTGTCCGCCTACCCGCAGACGACAGCCCACTGGGTTGACGCCGGCGCACTCACCACCACTCAACACGAAGCTGTGGCCGCTTGAGGCCCAACCAAGGAATAAATATGAGCACACCATTGAACCGCGTTGAAACATTGCTGCAGAACAGCGACAAGGCCCTCTACATTCACCAGATCGTTGCTCTGGCTGATGTCGGCGAAAAGGAAGCGAAGACCAGCATCAAGACGCTACACGACATGGGTCAGATCGAAACGATTCAAACGCCCGGGCGCTGGGGTAACCGGTATGCATGGCTGGCCGCCAAGCCGGTCATCAGCGAACCAGTGGTAATTGCAGAGGCGGATCAGGTTGACAAAGTCGCGGATCGGCAAGAAAGCCTGGTTGACAAAACACCGAATTTGCAATGTCCGGCCGAAATCACCGGAGACGGAAGTGGCGAGGCATTGCCGGACGCTTCGCAGGATGAGCGAGCAGCGCCACCAGCCTGCCATGAGCCTGAAATTCACCAGCAATGGCCATGGGCTGAAACCACTCCAGAACTGATTCGCGTGAATTACGCCGTCGCCGTACCCAAGCGCCCCTTGCGGATTGTAAAAAGCTTGGCCAGGGCGGAGGCACTCGCACTGTCTGCGGTGCGCCGTGGTGCCAAGGGCGCGGAGGTATTCGCGCTCATGCCGGTTGGCCACGCCAAGCAGGAGGCGGTCTTTCAGGAGGCCATCGCGTGAAACCCCTTTTCCGCCAACCGTCGAGCCGTGAACTGCGTCGGGCCAAACGGCGAGACATGACCCCGCCCCCACCCGTCCCTATGTTCATTCGGATGCAAAACGTCCTGGCACCGCTGGAGCGAATCATTGACGATATCGAGCGAACCGGTGATGTAACGGCGCTCAATGGCACGCCAGTGTTCGACCTGCCGCACGAAAGTGGCAGGCAATACCACACGATGGCACCTGCCATTGATGGGATCGCTGATTTTTACGAAATGTTCTGGGCGCGGCGCAAGCAGCATAAGGTGCTTGCCGGCATCCGCCAGCTGGCCAAGCGCCTGCACTACAGCATGCCAATTACTGAGCACGAAATTGCAGCCGCCAAAGACGACATGGCTGCTATGCGCGCCATCGTGCCGATGCTGACAGAAAGCGAGGCAACGGATCTGATATTGCAGACTCAGATCAAGGCGGAAATTGATGCGCGGGGTAAGGGATGACATATCAACTACATAAGTCCACCTTGGCCAAGCTCCTGCGTCAAGCATCCAACCGGCTCGATATCTGGAGAGTTTTCTCGGATTTCGTGGAGATGGCCGCCATATCCATCGCCAACAGCGTTGCACCAGACGCCGAGCGGGAAACTCGCTACATGCAAATTATCGGGGCGTACAAGCCTGACGAGTCCGACCTGTTCCCGCAAATGCTGGGGCATGTAGCCATGGCGCTTGAGTGCGAGCTTGGCGACGTCCTGGGCGAGGTCTTTATGGAACTCGAACTTGGAAACCAGAACCGGGGGCAGTTCTTCACCCCCTACACGATCTGCCGGGCAATCGCCATGCTGAATGATGACATCGCCTCACGCGTGAAGGAGCGTGGGTTCGTCACTGTGTCAGATCCGGCAGTCGGGGGCGCAGCCCTACTTATTGCGTTCGCCGAGGAAGCCCAGCGCCAAGGTGTCAATTACCAGCAGCACGTCCACGCAACCGGGCAGGATGTCGATATCAAAGCTGTGCACATGGCTTACATCCAGCTGTCACTGATCGGCATGCCGGCCATTGTGATTCACGGCAACACGCTGACGATGGAAGCCCAGAGCATCTGGTGCACGCCGATGCACGTTATGGGCTTATGGGACCGCCGGCTCAGAGCGCCGAGCCACAAGGCCGGCATGACGTTTGCCGCGCCATCAACCGCAATTTGCTCGAGCAATAAAGAGCAACTGGAGCTGTTCTTATGACTCACCCTTCCCTGCCGGCAAACACGACTTTCTCTGGCCTGGACGAAGCGGAAGTTATCGAAATCATCGGCGAAATAATGGGCGATGGCCGGGCTAGTGCCGCCGTAGCAACAAAGCACTCTGCCGCATGGATCAAGTTCGCCAATGCAGTTATCGCCAGGTACGGCAACGCTCAGCCAGCCAATCCAGCTGTCAAGGATTCCTTGACGGTTGAGCCCCTGAAATACGGCGGGCCTGATTCTGACGACTACGTTACCGGATGGAATGACGCTATCAGGGCATTCGGGTTTAAGCAGCGGGACGCCGGATGAATGACCGAATCAAAATGATGCTGGCCACAACGGCCAAAGATTGGAATTTGGAGTCAGCAAAATGAGTGCTTTGCCATACCTGACTGATGATGAAATTGCAGAAATTTGCGCGCCGCTGATAATGCCGGCAGCTCAATATCGACACCTAACAGGGACGCTTGGGCTGCATGCGGCACGCAAACCAAATGGCCGCCCGCTTGTAGCCAGGTCAGAATTTGAACGAGTGCTGGGTGCGGCCAGAATCACATCTCAGTCACCTGACGTCATCGGTAATGTTGCAGCGCTTAGGGCGCGATGGAATAAAAATGGGACGCAAACGAAAAGGCGATGATCCACTTGGGCTTGCGGGCACCCGCCTAACGTGGAGACGCAATAAATTTTGGTACCGACATCGTGATGGTCGCTGGGAGCAAGTCGGAAGCGACGTTACTGAAGCCAAGCGAAAGGCCGCCGTATACAACGACCCTCAAGGTAATTACGGCAGCATGGGTTACTGGCTGGATCGTTTCCTACTCGATTGCGAAGCCAGGGCAAGGTCGGGCGACATGAGCGCTAGAACGGTCGAGGACTACGCCAAAAACACGGAAGAGCTGAAATTCTTTTTTGGTCAGCTTAGTCCCGAGTCCATCACGCCAGCCATGATCCAAACTTATCTGGATGAGGGCAAGCGCGCTGGCAGGCCAACCAGAGCCAACCGCGAACGCGCCTGCTTATCGTCATGCATATCGTGGCTGATCAGAACCGGGCAGACCACCCTTACAATCAACCCGTGCATGAGGGCGTCCGGCGTTAAGCGGAATGCAGAAGGCGTGCGTGATCGCTATGTGACTGATGCTGAATACCAGGCAGTGTACGCCGTCGCACCAAAGCAGGTTCGCCTGATGATGGAGCTGACCTACAGGACGCTTCAACGACCAGAAAGCGACATTCTCGAATGGACGCCGGCCAACATCAGAACGAAGCCTGACGGAAAAGTCCTACGGATCGTGCAAAACAAGACAGGGACCACCCTTGAAATAGCGCTCGAGGGCCGCTTACTCGAACTGATTAACGGGGTGATCGGCGAAATCCCGGTGCTTCATAGGCCAATCGTTCACACAATGAAGGGGAGGGCCTACACGTACAGCGGCTTAAGCTCCATGCTGAAAAGAGCCCAAGAGAAGGCACGCAAGGCGCTGCCAGAGCTTGAGTCCTTCGGATTTCGAGACATCAAGGGCAAAGGCGCTACAGACATGTGGCTGGCAGGCTTGCCTATCGAGCGCATTCAAGCACTATGCGGCCACAAAGATAAATCGACAACGGAAATCTATGTGAAGAAACGTTGGCACCAACCAGTCGCATCGAACAGCATAAAAATTGGCGCTTAAACTACTGGATATGTGACAGTGTCTCATATCGCGTCACATTAGACCAAAACAAAAGGGCTTACGAATTAACGTAAGCCCTTGATATTCTTGGCTCCCCGAACTGGGTTCGAACCAGTGACCTGCG
>JAAYID010000183.1 GCA_012744285.1 Alcaligenaceae bacterium | reverse complement strand
TAAAAAGCTGTCAAAAGGGTATTGGGCTGCCCTTATGTGCCTGCGCCTTTCGGTGGTCTTGATGCGCCGGCGCAAAAACCTCCCCAAGCTGCCGCTGCAGCTGGCCCTGAACAATGGTCGCATGACGGTAATGGTCGACCAGTCATGGATGCACGAACATGCCCTGACCGCGTTCTCGCTCGAGAACGAGGTGGAAGAATGGGTCAAGGCAGGCTTTAACGTCAGTGTGAACAGCCTTCAGACCGGACCAAAGGTGTAAAAAAACCTCAGACCAGGCCAAAGTGCTTGCGATAGCGCTCGTCCATACGGGTCATGTCGAGCAACACCGGGAAATCGGCAGTGTTGAAATCGGGGTCCCAGGCGGGCTCACCGCAAATGGTGGCCCCCAGCTTCAGGTAGCCCTTGATCAGGGGGGGGACGCGTGCTGGCAGCTCGCTGTCGAGACGCTCGACAGGATAGGAGTGGCGCGGGGTAACCCGTGGAACATCGGGGTTATCGTGCAGGGTTTTACGCGCGGCACGCCAGACTTCAGCAGCGGTAACGCCATCGTCGCGCAAGCTGACACTGGCACAACCCAGCACATACTGCAGGCCCTGCTGCTTCATCAGGGTGGCAATACCCGACCACAACAGCATGATGACAGACCCGTTGCGGTAATCGGCATGGATACATGAACGGCCAACCTCGGCCATATTGCTGCGATACCCCTGCAATGCCGAGATATCAAATTCAGACTCGGAGTAATAACCACCCGCCTTGATGGCATTGGCCGGCGAAAGAAAGCGATAAGTACCCACCACGCGCCCTGATCGGGCTTCCTTGACCATGACATGTTCGCACCAGGGGTCGTAACGGTCGGCATCAAGCCCATCGGTCGCGTCCGGGAACACGGCGTTCATTTCTTCGGTGAACACCTTGTAACGCAGGCGCTGGACCGCTTCAAGTTCCTCATTGGTGCGCGCCAACCCCATGACAAGACCTTCGGAGGGGGCATTGGACCATACCGCAGCGGTTTCGACGTTTGCATTGACACGAACGAGCTCTAGCATAGACATCACTCCAAAAACATGCAGCGATTATGAGCGCCAAATGTTTCAAGTATTCGCCACTAACGTTACTGCTTTGTTAAATTGACCGCAACCAATTCTCGCACACACTGCTCGGCCAGGTCTGCATCTTCGGCCTCGACCATAAGGCGAAGCTTGGGTTCAGTACCGGATGCCCGGATCAGCACCCGCCCCGATGCCCCCAACCTGGCCTCAACGGCCTGACGGGCACGCATCAGGCCCTCGTGATCTTGCCAGCGAACCCCCGGTGCCAGCGGCACATTGACCATTTTCTGGGGGTACATTTTCAGATCAGCCACCAGATCAGGCAAGATCATGCCGGAACGACGCAATGCCGTCAGAACCTGCAGTGCGGCAATAATGCCATCGCCGGTCGTGTGGCAATCGAGGCACAGTAAATGCCCGGAACTTTCCCCGCCATATAACCTGCCTTTCTGGCGCATCAGCTCAAGCACATAACGATCACCCACGTTGGCACGCTCAAAACCGATGCCCATGGCCTGCATCCGTTTTTCAAAACCGAAGTTGGTCATAAGTGTACCCACTACCCCGCTGACCGGCACACTTTGTGCACGACCACTGACAATGACATACAGCAACTCGTCACCGTTATAAACACGGCCATGCTGGTCTACCATTTGCAGCCGATCGGCATCACCATCCAGGGCGACACCCAGGTCAGCGCCATGGGCCTTGACGGTCTGCACCAGGTTATCCGGATGCAACGCACCAACGCCTTCATTGATGTTGAAGCCGTCGGGTTGACAACCAATGGCAATCACCTCGGCACCCAGCTCGCGAAAGACATGGGGTGCGATGTGATACGCGGCGCCATGAGCGGCATCCACAACGATTTTCATACCCGACAGATCAAGCTCGTTGGGGAAGGTGCTTTTACAAAACTCAATGTAACGCCCTGCGGCATCATCAATCCGCCGGGCACGCCCCAAGGCGTCGGAGGCCACACACCCGAGTGGTTCATCAAGAGCGGCCTCAATCTCGGTTTCGATTTCATCGGCGAGCTTCATACCCTGTGCCGAGAAAAACTTGATGCCGTTGTCGTAGTATGGATTGTGTGAGGCGCTGATGACGATGCCTGCCGTCAGGCGAAGGGCACGTGTCAGGTAGGCGACGGCGGGGGTGGGTACCGGCCCGGCCAGAAGAACGTCAACACCTGCCGCAGACAGCCCGGCCTCGAGAGCAGACTCAAGCATGTAACCGGAAATCCGGGTGTCTTTGCCAATAACGACCGTAGGGCGATCACGCCCATGGGTGTGATGTCGCGCCAGAACACGACCAGCCGCATACCCAAGACGCAAGGCAAACTCGGGATTGATCGTTTCGCCGCCAACGACGCCGCGGATACCATCGGTACCAAAATATTTACGCTGACTCATTCCTGTATTCCGTTTTCTGTTGCTTGCCAGACCTTGATGGCATCGAGGGTAAGCGCCACATCATGCACCCGCACCATCGCTGCGCCGCGCGCAATGCCTGCCAGAGCGCCGGCAATGCTTCCACCCTGCCGGTCAGGCGCCGCACGACCTGTGACATGGCCGATCATGGTTTTGCGTGACAAGGCAACCAACCAAGGGTAATCACCAAATTGTAACTGCTTCAGGCCACCCAGCAGCTGATAATTGTGTACCGCCGTTTTGCCAAAACCGAACCCTGGATCCAGCAAGATTCGGTGCGGATCAACCCCCGCCGCGCGCAGCACCTGAACACGGGCCTGCAAGAACTCACGCACCTCGCGGATGACATCGGTATAAACCGGTGCCTGCTGCATGGTTCTCGGCTCACCTTTCATGTGCATGACACACAACCCGCACGAACTGCCCGCCACAGCCTCTGTGGCACCCGGCCAGCGAAACCCGTACACATCATTGATCATGTCGACGCCGGCATCAATTACGCGTCGCATGACCTCGGGTTTGAAGGTATCAACCGATAAAGGAACATTCAGGGGGCGCAAAGCCTCAATCACCGGCAACAATCGAGCCAGCTCTTCATCGGCATTGACCGGCTGCGCACCAGGACGCGTCGATTCAGCGCCAATATCAATGATATCGGCACCGTCGGCCACCATCTGGCGCGCATGCGCAATGGCATCGTCCGTGGCGAAATGCAAAGCGCCATCAGAGAAAGAATCGGGGGTAACGTTAAGGATACCCATGAGCAACGGGCGCTCGAACGTTAGTTCGAAGCGCCCGCACTGGAGAGCTTGAGTCATTGAAGCAGCAGCCCTGACCTAAAAAATTAAACGGGAGTTGCCGCCGTACCTGCGTCGCCTTTGCCTTTTTCAGTGGCAGCGGCGTTGCCTTCTGCAGGGGCGTTACCCGACGACGACCCACCGGATGACGACGAAGAAACATCGTCAAAATCTTTGGGAGGACGCGGAGGGCGACCTTCCATGATGTCATTGATCTGATCGGCATCAATGGTTTCCCATTCAAGCAGAGCCTTGGCCATGGCCTCCATCTTGTCACGATTGCCTTCGATAATGTCACGGGCAACCGTGTACTGCTGATCAATGATGGCACGAATTTCCTGATCGACCTTCTGCATGGTGGACTCGGACATGTGCGTGGTTTTGGTGACGCTACGACCCAGGAACACCTCGCCCTCGTTTTCAGCGTAAACCATTGGCCCGAGGGTGTCGGTCATGCCGTAACGGGTCACGATATCGCGCGCAATGGAGGTTGCACGTTCAAAGTCATTGGACGCGCCTGTGGTCATCTGGTTCATGAACACTTCTTCGGCAATACGACCACCGAACAACACAGCGATCATATTGAGCAAACGCTCTTTGTCCATGCTGTAGCGGTCACCCTCGGGCAACTGCATGGTGACCCCCAGTGCACGCCCCCGCGGAATGATGGTGACCTTGTGGACAGGGTCGGTTTTGGGCAGGCTGCGTGCCACCAGCGCATGGCCGGATTCGTGGTAAGCCGTATTGCGACGCTCTTCTTCGGGCATGACCAGGCCACGACGCTCGGCGCCCATGATGATTTTATCTTTGGCTTTTTCAAAGTCTTGCATGTCAACCGTGCGGCCACTGCGACGGGCAGCGAACAACGCCGCCTCGTTAACGAGGTTGGCCAGGTCAGCGCCGGAAAAACCCGGTGTGCCACGCGCAAGAACGTTGGCATCGACATTGGACGCCAAGGGCACCTTGCGCATATGCACTTTCAGGATTTGCTCGCGGCCACGGATATCGGGCAGACCCACCACAACCTGACGGTCGAAGCGACCGGGGCGCAGCAATGCCGGGTCGAGCACGTCGGGACGATTGGTTGCAGCAATGACGATAACGCCCTGGCCGGTTTCAAAACCGTCCATTTCGACCAGCAATTGATTCAATGTTTGTTCACGTTCGTCGTTGCCGCCACCCAGACCTGCACCACGCTGACGACCCACCGCATCGATTTCGTCAATGAAAATAATGCACGGGGCCTGCTTCTTGGCGTTTTCGAACATGTCGCGGACGCGGGCCGCGCCGACACCTACGAACATTTCAACAAAATCGGAACCCGAAATGCTGAAAAACGGTACTTTGGCTTCGCCTGCAATGGCCTTGGCCAACAGGGTTTTACCGGTACCGGGATTACCGACCAGCAAAACGCCACGGGGAATGCGACCGCCAAGACGCTGAAACTTGGTGGGGTCACGCAAAAAGTCGACCAATTCCTTGACGTCTTCTTTGGCTTCATCGCAGCCAGCCACATCGGCAAAGGTGATGTTATTGGTGTTCTCGTCGAGCATGCGCGCGCGCGATTTGCCGAAACTGAATGCACCGCCCTTGCCACCGCCCTGCATCTGGCGCATGAAAAAGACCCAGACACCAATAAGCAACAGCATGGGGAACCAGGAAATGAAAACGCTGGCCAGGAATGACGGTTCTTCGCGGGCCTTGCCCGAAACCTGAACGCCTGACTTGACGAGTTCGGGCACCATCCAGAGGTCACCCGGCGACGTCAGGCTGTAGGGCCGGCCAGAGTCGGGCGTGACAAACAACGTATCGCCCTGGATTTCGACCTTGGAAATGCGACCCGCACGGGCCTCATCCATGAACTGGGTGTAGGTCACGGCATCGGTTGTGGTTGGCCGGCCATCGAACTGCTTGAACACAGTAAAAAGCACAAGCGCAATCACCATCCAGATCGCTACTTTGGAAAACGAGTTGTTCAACGCCAACCTCCTGAGAACTGCGGCTTCCGGTACCACATAACGGGGCGACCGGGTAAAAGATCAACGGTCATTCTAACCCGTTAACCAACAAATTGTGGCTCAAGACTTGAGACGACGCCCGATTAAAAAAGTTTCAGAGGACTTGTCCCGGGATGCCTTGGGCTTGCGTTCAACCACCCTGACAAAATGCCGCTTGAACGATTCGACAATTTGCGAAAACCCGCTGCCATGAAACGCTTTGACAATAAGCGCCCCATCGGGTTTAAGATGATTTACTGAAAATTCTAACGCCAAATCGCAAACATGCTGAATACGAGCTGAATCAGCGACCCCCACACCTGACAAGTTGGGGGCCATATCTGAAATTACAAGGTCCACTTTCTGGCCCTGCAAACGTGCTTCCAGCTGATGCAGAACGTCATCGTTGCGGAAATCACCCTGAAAAAACTCGACGCCGGCAATGGGCTCCATGGGCAATAAGTCAAGGGCAATTACCCGACCTTCCAGCACCCCACCCGGCCCGACAAGGCGCTCGCGCACCACCTGCGACCAACTGCCGGGCGCTGCACCAAGGTCAACCACAATGTCCCCTTTGCGCAATAACTTTTCGGTATCGAGAATTTCCATGAGTTTGAACGCTGCCCGGGCCCGATAACCCTTTTGTTGCGCCATTTTCACATAGGGGTCATTTATGTGCTGTTGAACCCACTCTTTTGAGAATTTTTTCTTGGCCATTCCCGTACAATTCAAATATGCCCAAACTAGACATTACTTCGCAAGAACGCGCCGCACTTCGTGCGCGCGCCCACCCGTTACGCCCCGTCGTCCTTGTCGGCGACAAGGGCCTGACCGAATCGGTCATTGCCGAAATCAACCGTAATCTTACCGCGCACGAACTGATCAAAGTGAAAGTTGGCGGTGCTGAACGCGACGAACGCGACGCCATGCTCGAGCAGCTGTGCGACATGCTGTCTTGCGCACCGGTACACCATCTTGGCAAAACACTGATCCTGTTCCGGCCCGATGCCAAACAGGTCAAGGCCGAACAAACGGCCGAATTCGCCACTCGGGCCGTTCGCAAACCTACCGAACCCCACACACCCAAAAAGCTGGCTGCCGCAGGCGGGTCATTGACACGCAAGGCATCCATTGCTGAACGCGCTGCGCGCAAAACAGAGCGTCTTCAAAATGCCGCACCCAAAGCAAGGCGTGAGGCAGGTACGGCCGCGGCACGCGCCCTTGCCAAGCCTTCCGCCGGCCGTCCTGGTGCAGGTAGTGCCGGGCATGGCATTCCTCGCCGTGCCGGCAGCGCCCTGTCGCTCAAGGCCGGGGCTCGCCGCTCGACAGTGAAACCACGTTAAAAAAACAAAAGCCCGGCACACTTTGTTTGCACGGGCTTACATTGACCTGATTGGCGCCATGGCGTGGCGCCGGTTTCAGACGTAACTGATCGACAGAATTTCGTACTCACGAACGCCTGCCGGCGCCTTGACTTCAACGACATCGCCTTCGCCTTTGCCGATCAGGGCGCGAGCAACGGGGCTGGACACCGAAATGCGGTTTTCACGGATATCCGCTTCAAGATCACCCACAATCTGGTAAGACACACGGTTGCCAGACTCAAGGTCCTCGATTTCCACCGTGGCGCCGAAAACAGCCTTGCCTTCGGCATCAAGCTCAGCCGGATTGATAACCTGGGCATTGGACAACGTACCTTCCAGTTCCTGGATACGGCCTTCAACAAACGCCTGGCGCTCGCGCGCTGCATCGTATTCGGCATTTTCAGACAAATCGCCCTGTGCACGCGCCTCGGCAATTGCGTTAATGATCTCGGGGCGCTCGACTGTTTTCAGCCGATGTAATTCTTTTTGCAAGCGCTCAACGCCACTTACCGTTAACGGGATCGCAGACATAATGCTTCCTGAAATAAAAAGTAAAAAAGACGCCCCCAAAGGAGCGCCCGATTGGTAAACCACTTGATTTGAAAGATTCAAAGCAAATCCCCGGTCGATGACAACCGGGGATCTGTAGGTATTGTCGGCAAATTTGACTTAAAAAGCAAGCCCTTGCGTTTTTTGTGTTTTATACCGCACTACCCTTGGATCGACGCAGCAGCGCGTAGAGGATAATCGCGCCGAACGTTGCAGTACCGATTCCGTCAAGACGGAATGCACCCAGCTCGATGGAGAAATTGCCGGCACCCAGCACCAGCGTGACTGCCGCAACGATCAGGTTACGGTTATCGCTGAAGTCAACCTGATTAACGACCCAGATACGCGCACCGGCAATGGCAATCAAGCCAAACACGACAATCGACATACCGCCCAGCACTGGGCCCGGAATCAACTGGATCAAGGCACCGAACTTGGGTGAAAAACCCAAAAAGATGGCGATGAAAGCTGCCACCACAAACACCAGTGACGAATAAATGCGTGTCACCGTCATGACGCCGATATTTTCAGCATAGGTGGTCACACCCGTACCGCCTACCGAACCGGACACCATCGTGGCCACACCGTCACCGACGAAAGCACGGCCCAGATACTTGTCAAGATTTTGCCCTGTCATGGCGCTGACCGCCTTGATATGCCCAAGGTTTTCAGCGACCAGAATAATCGCGACAGGAACAATCACCGTCATGGCACTGGCGTTGAAAACGGGGCTGGCAAACGTCGGCAAGCCGAACCAGGCCGCCTGCGAGATACCGCTGAAGTCCATGGGTTTGCCCAACCCGAAACCATTGGTCAATACCGCATAAATGGCACAGGCCAGAATCAACCCCACCAGGATCAGCAGGCGCTGGGTAACTCCGCGCGTATACACGGCCACCCCGCCCACACACAGCACGGTGATCAATGCCATCACGGCCTCGAATGTTGACCCGCCCATCGCACCCTTGGCCGCGATCGGTGCCAGATTCAGACCGATTACAGCCACGATGGCACCCGTAACGACAGGGGGCATCCAGGCTTCAATCCAGTCGGACCCATTCGCTGAACGGGCATTAAGCCACCAGACCAGCAGCCCGATCAGGGTATAAACCAGACCGCAGACGATAATGGCCCCCAGCGCAACCCCGATATTGGCGTTGGCACCACCGCCTGCGTAACCTGTCACGGCGATAACACCGCCGATGAAGGCAAAACTGGAGCCCAGATAGCTGGGCACCCGGCCACCCACAAACAGGAAAAAAATCAGTGTCCCGACCCCGGACATTAAAATGGCGACGTTTGGATCAAACCCCATCAACAAGGGGGCCAGAATCGTTGAACCGAACATCGCCACAACGTGCTGCGCCCCCATGGCCACGTTCTGGGGCCACGACAGGCGTTCGTCGGGCTGAACCACACCGCCATGCTGATCAGGGTTAACCTGACGCCATTGCGGAAAATATGAATTTGACATTGATATGCCTTCTTGAAGTTGTTGGTGAACAGAGTGCTTCCCTTTTGCAGGCGTGAGTTTACGGTCACCGCACGACATCGGCAACAAGATTCACCCCAAAAACCATGAAGAAAAAAACATCAATCTTGCCCTGCCCATGCGGGGGGCTACCCACAGGGGCACCCTATGAAGCGTGTTGCGGCCGCTATATCAGTCACAACGCTGACGCACCGGACGCCCTGCGTCTGATGCGGTCCCGCTACACGGCCTACACCCAGGGAAACGCCGATTATGTCAGCGCCACCTGGCACGCCACAACACGGCCCGCCACTTTGATGCTGGCCATGCCAGATACACCGCACGCCACCAAGTGGCTTGGGCTATCCGTGCATACCTTTGAAGTTATTGATGAGGCCCATGCCCAGGTGCGCTTCACCGCACGCTATCGGGACGGCGGCAAGGCGTTTCGCATGACTGAGCTCAGTGACTTCGTCAGAGAAGACGGGCAGTGGTTTTATGTCGAAGGCGTGGTCGAAACGTCAGCCTGACTGTCGTGGCTTGCGTTCGCGTTTTGCCGCAATACGGTCGTACACGTGGTCGGGAACGCAACGCAACAAACGGGCGACCCAACCCATTTGCCACGGGATGACCGTATACGACGTACCCCGGTCTATCGCCTTGACCGCCTGACGGGCAAACTGATCAACCGGCATGAGGAACGGCATTTTATAGGGGTTCTTTGCCGTCATGGGGGTACGGATGAAACCGGGAGCCAGCGTCACCACCTTCACTCCGGTACCGTGCAATTCCACCCGCAGGCTTTCACAGTAGTTGCGAACCGCCGCCTTGGACGCACTGTACGCCCCCGCACCCGGCAACCCGCGCACGGCCGCGACACTGGCAACACCCACCAGCGTACCGCGTCCGGTTGACTTCATGGCACCAACAAAGGGCTCGAACGTTGACACCGTTGCCATCACGTTGGTTTGCATGATGCGCTCAAAGACGTCGAAATCTTCGCTCGCTTCAGTAAGCGTACCTACACTGATTCCGGCAGATGCCACGACAACATCAACCGGCCCGAGCGCCAGAAATGCATTCGCCGCCGCATGCAAGGCTTGCCTGTCGGTAACATCGAGTACGTACACCTGATGTTGACCCGGCAGGGCCTCGGCCAATTCACGCAAGGCAGCTTCGCGACGCCCGACCAGACCCAGCTGATAACCACGCGCCGCATAAAAACGGGCGAGCGCGGCGCCTATGCCGCTGCTCGCCCCGGTGATGAATACGCGCTGCATGCGACGTATCAGCCTTGATCAGGCATGCAGGGTTTGCAAGCTGTACACCTTGAGGCCACCGCCCTGACGCAGATACTGCAAGCCTTCGACCGCCGCACGCGCACCCGCGATGGTGGTAAAGAACGTGACGCGAGACGCCAGCGCGACCGTACGGATATGACGGGAATCGGCAATGGCATTGCGACGTTCTTCAACCGTGTTGATGACCAGGGCAATTTCCTGATTCTTGACCATGTCGACAATGTGAGGACGCCCTTCGGTGACCTTGTTGACAACCTGGACCGGAATACCGGCTTCGGCAATGGCTGCCGCAGTACCGCGAGTGGCGACAATACTGAAACCCAGATTGACCAGACCGCGCGCGACTTCAACCGCCTTGGGCTTGTCGCGGCCCTTGACACTGATGAACGCAACGCCAGATTCAGGCAACGTAACGCCTGCAGCCAGTTGCGACTTGACGAAGGCCTCGCCGAAACTTTCGCCAACCCCCATGACCTCACCGGTTGACTTCATTTCAGGGCCAAGAATGGTGTCAACACCCGGGAACTTGACGAACGGGAAGACCGCTTCTTTGACCGAGAAATAACGCGGCACGACTTCTTCGGTAACACCCTGGTTGAGCAGGGTATTGCCCGCCATGGCACGCGCGGCAATCTTGGCTAGCTGCAGGCCGGTTGCCTTGGAAACGTAAGGTACGGTACGTGAGGCACGCGGGTTGACCTCGAGCACGTAGACATCGCCATCTTGAATGGCGAACTGCACGTTCATGAGGCCCTTCACGTTCAGGGCACGCGCCATCAGGCTGGTTTGGCGTTTGATTTCAGCAATGGCCTCTTCAGACAACGAATACGGCGGCAGACTGCAGGCCGAGTCACCCGAGTGAACCCCAGCTTGCTCGATGTGTTCCATGACACCGCCAATAAACACGCGCTCGCCGTCGCAGATGCAATCGACGTCGACTTCAGTGGCGTTGTTCAGGAAGTGGTCGAGCAGCACCGGCGAATCATTGCTGACCTTGACTGCCTCACGCATGTAGCGTTCAAGGTCTTGCTGTTCATGGACGATTTCCATGGCTCGACCACCCAGTACGTAGCTGGGACGAACTACCAGCGGATAGCCGATTTCGGCGGCCAGGGCAATGGCTTCGCCTTCGGTACGGGCCGTACGGTTGGGCGGCTGACGCAGACCCAGTTTGGTGAGCAATTTCTGGAAACGCTCGCGGTCTTCGGCAATATCGATGGACTCGGGGCTGGTACCGATGATGGGCACACCATTGGCCTCGAGGGCGCGCGCCAGTTTGAGCGGCGTTTGCCCGCCATACTGGACAATCATGCCAACCGGATTTTCTTTGTGAACGATTTCCAGCACATCTTCAAGCGTCAGGGGCTCGAAATATAGACGATCGGACGTATCGTAGTCGGTGGATACGGTTTCAGGGTTGCAGTTGACCATGATGGTTTCGTAACCATCGTCGCGCAGGGCCAGAGCCGCGTGCACACAGCAGTAGTCGAATTCAATCCCTTGACCAATGCGGTTCGGACCACCACCGAGCACAATGATTTTCTTGCGGTCGGTCGGATCGGACTCGCACTCTTCCTCGTAGGTCGAATACATGTACGCCGTTTTGGTAGCAAATTCAGCAGCGCAGGTATCAACACGCTTGTACACCGGACGCACTCCGAGCTGATGACGCACCTTGCGAACTTCTGCTTCCGAGGTATCGAGCAGGAAGGCCAGACGACGATCGGAAAAACCACGACGCTTCAGTTCGCGCATGGTGAGCTGATCAATATCTGCCAACGTTTTTTGCTCGAGTGCCAGTTCGATATCGACGATTTCCTTGATTTGCGCAAGAAACCACGGATCGATTTTGGTGAGCTGATGCACTTCGTCAAGGCTGAAACCCTGGGCGAAGGCGTCGCCCACGTACCAGATGCGCTCGGGGCCGGGCTCACCCAGCTCGATCTGCAGCTTTTCGCGGTCGGTGGTTTTCTGGTTCAGACCATCAACACCCACTTCGAGACCTCGCAAGGCTTTCTGGAAAGACTCCTGGAAGGTACGGCCAATGGCCATGAC
>JAAYID010000182.1 GCA_012744285.1 Alcaligenaceae bacterium | reverse complement strand
CGGGCGCACGCCTGAGGGTGCAAGCCCCGACTAAACCGACTTTGACAACTGATCGAGAATGGCCGGGTTTTCGAGTGTCGAGACGTCTTGCGTGACCGTTTCACCTTTGGCGACGATACGCAACAGACGACGCATGATTTTCCCCGAACGCGTCTTGGGCAGATTTTCACCAAAGCGAATGTCTTTGGGCTTGGCGATCGGGCCGATTTCCTTGGCAACCCAGTCACGCAACTGCCTGGCCACCTGAACAGCATCATCGCCCTGGGGCACGCTGCCTTTCAGCACGACAAACGCCACAATGGCCTCGCCGGTGGTGTCGTCAGGACGCCCGACCACAGCCGCCTCGGCCACCAGCGGGTTGGCCACCAGCGCCGACTCGACTTCCATGGTGCCCAGACGGTGTCCCGATACGTTCAGCACATCGTCAACACGACCCATGATCCAGAAGTAGCCATCGGTGTCGCGCTGCGCACCATCACCGGCCAGATAATAGCCTTTGAGCTCTTCCGGGAAATAGCTTTTCTTGAAGCGTTCAGGGTCACCCCAGATGTTGCGGATCATGGCGGGCCAGGGCCGCTTGATCACCAGGAAACCACCCATGCCGTTTTCAACATCGCCCCCGGTTTCATCCACAATGGCAGCGGCAATACCCGGCAGCGGCATGGTGCATGAGCCTGGTTTGAGCGCAGTAACGCCAGGCAACGGTGTGATCATGTGGCCACCGGTTTCAGTCTGCCACCAGGTATCCAGCACCGGACAACGCTCGCCGCCCACTTCTTTGAAATACCACATCCAGGCTTCCGGATTGATCGGTTCGCCGACTGAGCCAATAAGACGCAACGACGACAAATCATAGTTGCGCGGATGGCATTCGGGCTGAAGCTCGGACGCTTTGATCAGCGAACGAATGGCCGTAGGCGCGGTGTAGAACACGCTGACCTTGTGACGCTGGATCATGTCCCAGAAACGCCCCGCGTTCGGATACGTGGGCACCCCTTCGAACATGACCTGGGTAATACCTGCCGCCAGCGGACCGTAAGCAATGTAGGTATGACCCGTGATCCAGCCCACGTCGGCCGTACACCAGTACACATCGGAAGGCTTGGCATCGAACGACCATTTAACCGTCAGCAAGGCCCACAGCAGGTAGCCGGCGCTAGAGTGCTGCACCCCCTTGGGCTTGCCGGTAGAGCCTGAGGTATACAGAATGAACAACGGGTGTTCGGCATTGACCGGTACCGGCGCACATTCGTTGGCCTGCCCCGCCACCACGTCGTGCATCCAGAGATCACGCCCTTCTGCCCAGGCTGTTTTACCCCCGGTGCGGCGGTAAACCACCACATGACGCACGGCGTCGCACCCCCCCATACCCAGGGCCTCGTCAACAGCCGGCTTCAGACCAATCGCCTTGCCACCCCGCATTTGTTCATCGGCGGTAATGACCAGCGACGCACCCACATCGACCAGGCGCTCGTGAATACTTTTTGACGAAAACCCACCGAACACCACGGAATGTGTAATGCCCAGACGCACGCACGCGTGCATGGCCACCACCGCCTCGATGGACATCGGCAAATAAATGATGGCGCGATCACCCTTCTGGTAACCCAGCGACTTCAGACCATTGGCAAAGGCGCAGACCCGTTCGTAGAGTTCGCGGTAGGTAACGCGTGTCAGTTCGCCGCCATCGGCCTCAAAAATAATGGCGGTTTTGTGCTCGGTTTCAGTGCCCAGATGGCGGTCAAGGCAGTTTTCAGAGACGTTCAGCTCGCCATCGGCGAACCATTTATAGAACGGCGGGTTGGACTGGTCGAGCACCTGCGTGAACGGCCTGGACCATTTCAGGTTTTCTTTGGCCAGTCGGGCCCAGAAGTCTTCATGTGACGCTTCGGCTTCATCGACCAGCGCCTGATACGCGTCAGCACCCGGAATATTCGCAGTACGCACAAGCTCCGGAAATGCCGGAAACACCCGGTTTTCTACCAATACCGACTTGATCTGTGTGGACACCATTCATAGCTCCCGAGAGTTCTTGGAATTATTGACAACCCGATAAGTATCGCTCAGCTGAACGCCACGCGCAAAATCAATCTTCAGCAGCACCAGGAAGCCCACCACAAAAAACAGCCCCGTGAACAACAGGGCCTGACGATGGTTGCCGCCAGTCAGCCAGGTAACCAACCCGTAACTGAACGGACCCACGACAGCCGCCAGCTGGATGGCAAACGTCCAGAGTGAATAGAACTCGGCCAGACGACCTGCCGGAGCCAGCGCACCCACCATGGCCCGCCCCGCACTTTGACTGGTACCCATGCACAGCCCTGCCAGCACGGCTGAGAGCCAGAACAGCCGTACGTCTGTGGCCTGCCAGGCCAGTACGACCATCAGCACCCACACCACCAACGTGGCGCCCAACGCCTTTTTATGACCGATACGATCTTGCACATGACCAAACGCCAACGCCCCGGCCGCCGCCGCAATATTGACCACAAACACCAGCAGCATGGTCTGCGCCATGGTGAAGCCCATCGCTTCGGTGGCATACACCGCTGCCAGCGTGATGACGACGGCAATGCCCGCCTGATAAAACGCCCCGCACACCAGCAACCCGCGAAAATCGATGAAATTGCGGTTGATGTCTTGCCAGGCCACGAACAATTGACGCAACGCAGAGTGACGCCGCCGATGCGATGCCGGCGAGCGTTCGCGCAGGAACAGGAAAGACGGGATAGCCGAAACCGCGAAAATCACTGCCGTCAGCACCATGACAAAGGGCACATACACGGGGGCATCGAAGCCTTTTGCCGACAAGGCAGAGACGACGCCCAACGACAAACCCAAGGCCAGCATCCCGCCAAAATAACCAAACCCCCACCCCCAACCCGAGACACGGCCCAGGCTTTCGGGCCGGGCCAGTTCCGGCAAAAAGGCAGCGATCGTGGATTCGCCGACGCAATAACAATAATTGGACAGCGCCAACGCGACCAGCCCGGCCAGGACCATACCAGGACCAATACCCGCCAGGCCGGCGGTCGCCACCACACACCCGGCCGTGCTGATAAAGAGCACCCGACGCTTGCGCTGGCTGGCATCTGCATAGGCCCCCAGCCAGGGCATGGTCAGCATGACCAGCAAATAAGACAGGGACAGGGCCGAAGTCAATGCCAGCGTAGCCCACGATTGCCCGGCCGCCACCACACTGACAAAATAGGTGTTGAACACCGTGGTGAGCACCACGGTGGTGTAGCCGGAATTGGCAAAATCATAGAACGCCCAACCCCAGAATTCGCGCTTTTGTACGCCCGGAGCAAGCGCGCGCGCAAAGCCCCCTGATTCAGCAGGGGGCCGGGACGACGAACTGCTGTGATATTTACGCAATTGCAGCAATACCGGCGCGTGCGATGGCCGCATCGTCACTGGACTTGACGCCACCAGCGGCCACCGCCCCCACGACATGACCATCAACAATAATCGGCACACCGCCTTCCAGCAGCCCTGACAGGCCCGGGGCCGACAAGAACGAAAAGCGACCGTCGTTGATCAGGTCATCGTAAACCTTGGTTTCACGACGACCCAGCGCAGCCGCCGCCGCTTTGGCCGGCGTGATTTGCGCAGAAATCGGCGCAGCACCATCAAGACGCAGCATGCCCAGCAAATGCCCACCGTCATCAACCACCGCAATGGTGACCGCCCATTGATTTTCAAGGGCATGGCGTTCAGCGGCTGCCAGAATGGCCTTGACGTCATCTGCTGTTAAAAAGGGTTTTGTTTTCATGATGTGGCGCTCAAGTGTCATTAACAGGGATAAACCATGACTTTACCTGAACGACATGATTAGTTAAACTCGGTCACGCGAAAAATTGCCGGCCCGGAAATGGGCCAACCCTTACCTATGCCGCCAATATCGATAACATCTTTATTTACCCGTCTCTTTTCATTCATGGCCCCGCGACGTATTGCGATTGCGGCCACACTCGGCGCCAGTGCCATTCTGGCAGGCTGCGCCACAACCGACCAAACCACAGCCGGCACATCGCTGCGCAACACCTACCAGGCCCAGGCCACTGCCGACCCGCTCGGCGCCTATCTGGCCATGAACGAGTTTGGTTACAGCTACTCCAGCAACCGTGGTTACGACAAACCCGCCGGTACACGCGCCATGGCATCCACCGCGTTGCAACATCTGGGTGTGAAATACAAGATGGGCGGCGATGAACCCGATACCGGTTTCGATTGCAGCGGGCTGGTTATTTATGCCGCTGAAAAATCCCTGGGCCTGAAGCTGCCCCGTCGCTCGGCCGAAATCGCCCAGCAAGGCACCCCCGTCGACAAATCCGAACTGAAAAAAGGCGACCTGGTCTTTTTCAACACACTGGGCCACCGGTTTTCACATGTCGGCATTTACCTGGGTGACAACCAGTTTGTTCACGCACCCCGCGCAGGTTCGGTGGTTCGCGTCGAAGACATGACCATCGCCTACTGGCAAAAACGCTACAACGGTGCACGCCGGCTGAACAACGACGGTATCGGGCTTGATGCTTCATCGGTACTGACGATGAACAAATAAAACGCTGCGTCAAGCCGAACTTAATCGGTCGCACGACTGGCGGCAACCACGACGTAATCCGGCCCAAGGCCGGCACGGAACCGTTCGACAATTTTCACAAACGCCGATTCCAGGTACCTGACATAGCGTGGGGTGTCAAACAGTGAAAAATGCAGTCGATTTTCGGTTAAATAATTTTTAATTTGCGCCAATTGCTTGGGCTGCTGTGCCAGCGTAACGGCTAGGTCTTCGTAATTGGCCGGTGTCGTCACAATCAACTGATCCAGACCCACCGCCCGTAACACGCTAGCCGCTACACGCGCTGCAAACGAACGCCCCGCACAGGTCAGTACCGGCACACCCACCCACAGGGCATCGCTGGCCGTAGTGTGCGCATTGCAAGGCAGCGTATCCAGAAACAGGTCGGCCAACGACATCCGTGCCAGGTGATCGGGCAGCGGCAATGACCGGGCAAACACCAGACGGTCAGGCTGGATGCCACGGACACGGGCTTCCCGCACCAGATTCGCCCGGGCCGCCGGGTTACCTTCCAGCAGCCACAGCACGCTATCGGGCACCTGCGCCAGAATGCGCATCCAGGCGTCGAACGTGGCCGGCGTGACCTTGTTCAAACTGTTAAAACAGCAAAAGACAACGACATTTTCGGGCAAACCGCACGCGCTGCGTGTCGGGCGCAGCGGCATCACCGTCAAAACCACTCTTGACACCTCGGCGTGGGATGCCGGTTCTGATGTCATCCGGCTGCGCACCGGTGAAACTCTGGTGATCAGCCCGGAACAGGCGTCGTTATTGGCCGTTGGCCTTGATTGCGGCTGTACTGGCAATTCCTTTGCCATTATTGGCAATGG
>JAAYID010000181.1 GCA_012744285.1 Alcaligenaceae bacterium | reverse complement strand
TCTGCTGGCGGCAGGCAGCGAAATGTCGCACGCTTCAGAATGCCAATATGTTATTATTAATCAAGAATTTAGCATCGCTTTGGCACAGCTTTCGCAAATTATTTCTGCCGCACGCCTGCGCTACCCTGCGCAAGCGGTGCGGCATTCGGCATTGTTTTCGCAACTGGGCATTAGCCCAACTGCCAACTAACCTGTTCAACTTATTGTTTCTCAAGGATATTCACCATGGCCCGCATTACCGTTGAAGACTGCCTTTCAAAAATCCCCAATCGTTTCAATCTCACACTGGCCGCAACCTACCGTGCGCGCGAACTGGCTCAAGGCCACGAACCACGTATCGAAAGCAAAGACAAGCCTACCGTAACGGCCTTGCGCGAAATTGCCGCCGGCGTAACCGGTATTGAAATGCTGCGCAAAGTTCCGACCTGATCAACAACACGGGGGCACCATGGCGTTTTCCAGTCTTCGCGATGCTTCAAGCGGTTTGCTGAACGTCTTCAGACGTCCCCGGCTGCGCCGTCGCACGACAACCGCCAAGGCGCGCCCGGCAACAGCGGCACCCGAAAGCGTTACACCCGCTTCCGCACCCATTGCCTCGCTGGCCCCCCTCACGCAGGTCATCAGCCAGTACCTCGACGACAAAGACATTGAACGGGTCAAAGAAGCCTATCGATTCGCCGATCAGGCCCACCTTGGCCAATTCAGGGCCAGCGGTGAACCCTACATTTCGCACCCGATCGCCGTAACTGAAATCTGTGCCAGCTGGAAGCTGGACGCTGACTCGCTCATGGCGGCCTTGCTGCACGACGTGATGGAAGACCAGGGCGTGCCCAAGCAGGAACTGGCCGAACGCTTCAGCCCCGATGTGGCCGAAATCGTCGACGGCGTATCCAAGCTTGACCGTCTCGAGTTTGCATCCAAGGCCGAACAACAGGCCGAGAGCTTTCGAAAAATGCTCTTGGCCATGGCGCGCGATGTTCGGGTCATTCTCATCAAGCTGGCCGATCGTCTGCATAACATGCGTACCCTTGGGGCGGTCAGCGCCGAAAAGCGGCGCCGCATTGCACGCGAAACAATGGAGATCTACACCCCGATCGCGCATCGGTTGGGGCTAAATGCGGTTTACCGCGAACTGCAAGACCTTTGCTTTCAGGCCAATTACCCGAACCGCTACGATGTCATCAAGAAAGCCGTCCTGACGGCACGTGGCAACCGTCGTGAAGTGCTCGGCAAAATCACCGATGCCGTCAAGGTGGCCTTGCCCGCCGCCGGTATCGAAGCCGACGTATCCGGGCGTGAAAAATCGTACTACGGCATCTATAAAAAGATGCTCGAACAGAAAAAATCGTTTTCCGATGTCCTCGACATCTACGGCTTCCGTGTTGTCGTGCATACACTGCCCGAATGCTACCTGGCGCTGGGCACCTTGCATCAGCTCTACCGTCCGGTTCCGGGCAAATTCAAAGACTACATCGCAATACCCAAGCTCAACGGTTACCAATCGCTGCACACCACCCTGGTGGGCCCGTACGGTACACCGGTCGAGTTCCAGTTCCGTACTCGCGATATGGACCGTGTTGCCGAAGAAGGCGTTGCTGCACACTGGCTCTACAAAAACGATGACGCCAGTCTGAACACACTTCAGAAGCGCACCCATCAATGGTTGCAATCCCTGCTCGACATCCAGAGCCAGACCGGTGATTCCGGCGAATTCCTTGAACATGTCAAAGTTGATCTGTTCCCTGACGCGGTTTACGTCTTCACCCCCCAAGGCAAAATTGTTTCATTGCCGCGCGGTGCAACGCCGGTCGATTTTGCCTACTCGATCCATACTGACATCGGCAATCAGGCCATTGCCTCAAAAATCAACGGCGAATTCTCGCCACTGCGTACCGAACTCAAAAGCGGCGATGCTGTCGAAATCATTACCTCGCCGGCTTCTCGGCCCAGCGCGCAATGGCTGAATTATGTGCGCACCGGTCGTGCCCGCTCTGAAATCCGTCACTACCTGCGTACGGTCAAATACGAAGAATCGGTTGCCTTTGGACGACGTCTGCTCAGCCAGGCCTTTGACCAGATCGGGCTGGTCTACCCGGACGACAATGATCCGAACTGGGAAAAGCTGGCTAAAAGTTCCGGGGCGGCATCGCGCGAAGAAATTCTGGCTGATATTGGTCTGGGCAAACGCCTGGCTGCCGTAGTGGCACGACGCTTTGCCCCCGAAAACTCCATCGTGGCAACAACCGCTGCAGCCGTCGACGAAATCACATCGGCCCAGGCCACTGCCGTGCTGGTCCACGGCAACGAAGGCCAGGCCGTTCAACTGGCCACCTGTTGCGGCCCATTGCCCGGAGACGCCATTATTGGCGGTATCCGGCTGGGCCATGGCCTGGTCGTTCACATGGCCGATTGCCCGGTGGCCCTGCGTCAACGCGCCAAAGAGCCCGAACGCTGGATTCCGGTCGCCTGGGCGGCCGATACCGCCCGCCACCTGAACTGTCGTCTTGATGTCACAGTCATGAACGAACGCGGCGTGCTGGGCCGTCTGGCTGCAGAAATTACCGATGCAGGTTCGAACATCACCCACCTGACCATGCAGGAAGAAGCCGCAGCCACCGGTCTGCTTCACCTGACGGTACAGGTTGATAGCCGCAAGCATCTGGCCCAGGTCATTCGTTCCATGCGGCACGTACCCCAAGTACAGAAAATCGTTCGGGTCAAGGGCTGAGGCCCACCCGTCCTGTGTGGGCCACATCCCCCGCTCAATGAACAGCGCCAGGCCTTTTTCAATGAAAAAGACCAGAAAAAGCCTGCCCGCTTAATCAATAAACAGGGCGGGGTCTACGCGCTGATTGTTCAGGCTGACATTCCAGTGCAGGTGTGGCCCGGTCGCGCGCCCGGTCGCGCCCACCTTGCCAATCACCTGACCACGCTTGACCACTTGTCCGACCTTGACGTCCTGCGCTGACAAATGGCAATACATGGTGATCAGCCCCAGGCCGTGATCAATGAATATGGTCTTGCCATTGAAATAATAATCATCAACGATCGTTACGACACCATCAGCCGGTGCTTTCACAGGCGTTCCGGTTGGCACGGCAAAGTCAAGCCCGGAATGCGGGTTGCGCTCTTCGCCATTGAAAAAACGCCGCAAACCAAACGGGCTGGATAACCGCCCCTGTACAGGACGATCAAGGCGAATGTTGCTGGGCATCTGGTCACGAAACTGCGCATAGGCCTTCATCTGCGCATCGTATTCGCGTTCAAAGCGCTTGAGCTGCTCGGGGTCAGGACTTACGTGCTTCTGATTACGCAACGTAATATGC
>JAAYID010000180.1 GCA_012744285.1 Alcaligenaceae bacterium | reverse complement strand
ACGCTGTACAGATTGGTGTCGGACACGACGCGACCTTTGATAAATTGGCAAGCGCAACAAAGTATCAAAAGACCGCGCGTGCGGCAACCTGAAACAGCAAAATGCGGGGCCCTGGCCGGCAATGCCGGGCAAGGTAATTACGCCTTGATCTGGCTATTGGCACGCTTGCGTGCCATGACAGAAAACACCAGGGCGAACACACCCAGACCAATAGCCAGTGCCATGGCAATGACCATCACATAGTCTATGACACCACCCAGCGCTGAAATACTGGCTTCGGTGCTGGAAGGCACCCACCACGCCGCCAGCACGGTCGCGATCAGGCCAACCACCAGTGCCCCGAACAGCGGCCCCCCGGCCGACAACCCACGACGTCGCAGCCGGCGAAAACCACTGACAACGCCGTACAGCAGTACCAGTGCGACTACGACCAGCGGCCAAAACCAGGACCCGAACATTTCGGAAGCAATATAAAAGATTGAAAGCGGATTGAAATCACTCATCCAAGTCTCCTTAGGCGCGGCCAAACAACATGGCACGGTAGGTTCCGAGCAGGGCTTTTTCGTCGATAAGCCAGGAGACCCAGAGTTCTTCGAGCGGGTCGATGAACGGGAACGACGGTGTCAGTTTTCCATCGTAGTCAAACTCGATGAGCATGGCCTTGCCATAACGCGTGATCATGGGGCACGAGGTGTACCCGTTGTACGCGGCAGTTGATGCTTTGCCCGCAATGTCGGCAACAATATGGTCAACCACAACCGGCACTTGCCATTTGACACTGGCCGCTGTTTTGCCACGTGGCACACCAGCGATGTCACCTACCGCAAATACATTGGGAAAGCGCGGATGACGCAAACTGGCTTTATCGGCCTCGACCCAGGCGTCAGCGGCGAAAACACCCGACTGCCAGGGCAGCGAACTGTTGCGAACCGCATCAGGGGCACACATGGGCGGAATAACGTGTATGAAGTCGTAATCTTGCCAGACCTCGCCGTCGGGGGTTTTGTAGCGTGCCGCCTTGCGGTCGGCATCTATGCCGGTAAGGACATGGTCGTAATTGACGTTGACATCGCGTTCGCCAAACATGGCCTTGACCCTGGCATCAACCGGCACCACTGAAAACACTGTTTTATTGTGGGCGTTGTACACCACATTGATCGCCTCGCGACGGCCTTTGATGCGCGCCTTGTCGTCGGTGATGAATGTCATTTTCAGGGGGGCACCCGCACACTTCATTTCGGTAGGGGGGCGACCAAACAGCCCTGTGCCACCCGTTTCAATGAACGTGTCAATGGCGCGCGCCGTGGCTTCGGCGGCCTGCGGGCCGACATAGACGCAGCCAATGCCCTTTTGACCAACAAGGCTGGCATCCATGCCCTCGATGGCAGCAAAATCAAGCTTGAGCCCGGTTGCAACGACCATATAGTCGTACTGGATTGACTTGCCATCGGCAGTGACAATGGTATTGGCCTCGGGATTGAATTCAGCCACGGCTTGCTGAACCCATTCAACACCCGACGGCACATAGCGGGCGTTTTCGTCAACCACCTTGCCGCCTGCCCACAAACCAGCCCCGACCAGCGTCAAGCCTGGCTGAAATACGTGTTCTTTCCTGGCATCAACCAGAATAACCTGCGCGTTATCCAGCCCGCGCGACAAGCGCGACGCCATATTAAGACCCGCCGCACCGGCCCCGACCACAACAATACGTACACGCTTGCCATTTTGGGCCACTACCGGTTTAAGGGCCGTTGCACCCAGCGCAGCCAATGCGGCAGCAGACCCCAGAAAATGTCGCCTTCTCATACCCGTTCCTTGAGAGAGATAAACGCATCAAACCCGCGTTCAAGCGGGTTTGATGCAAAACAAAGATTATTTTTTTAATGGGCAGCTTGAAAAACCAAAAAGCTTGTAGGCAGGACACGAGCCAAGCAAGCCTGTTGCCAATGGCACAACACCAATCCAGCCCCAGACACCAATGGCACCCATCAGGGTGGCTACGATAAGAGCCACACCCACAATAATGCGCAACGCGCGATCTATACCACCTACGTTATTCATTGAACACCCCTTTATGATGAATACAAAACTTCAAAAAAGGGGTGTCGCACCAGGTTTAACCTTGCAACAGCAACACCCCCGGACTACCTGCTTACAACATATTGACAGGAATCTTCAGGTAACTGACACCGTTATCTTCTGCAGGCGGCATCTGGCCGGCGCGAATATTGACCTGAACCGAAGGCAAAATAAGCGTAGGCATCTCAAGCGTAGCATCGCGTTTGGTACGCATGGCTACAAACTCGTCTTCAGATACACCGTCGTGAATGTGGATATTGTGCGCCTTTTGTTCGCCCACGGTTGTTTCAAAACGGACTTCCCGGCCTTCTGGCGGGTAATCGTGGCACATGAACATGCGGGTTTCAGGCGGCAAATCAAGTAATTTACGCACCGAACGGTACAAAGCATGCGCATCGCCCCCGGGGAAGTCACAACGGGCGGTACCCACGTCTGGCATGAACAAGGTATCGCCAACAAACACTGCATCACCGATTTTGTAGGCCATGCACGCCGGCGTATGCCCGGGCACGTACATGGCTTCAGCCGTCAGGTTGCCAATAGCAAACGGAACACCTTCCTGGATCAGGTAGTCGAACTGGCTGCCGTCGAGCTGGAATTCGGGCTCGAGGTTGAAAATTTTCTTGAACACGCCCTGCACCGCCGTGATGTTGGCGCCAATGGCAATCTGGCCGCCCACGTGCTTGCGCAAATACGGCGCTGCTGAAAGATGGTCGGCATGGGCATGGGTTTCGAGAATCCATTGCACCTTGAGGTTTTCAGCCTTGACAAACTCGATGACCTGATCGGCCGAACCTGTTCTGGTGCGACCGGACTTGGGGTCGTAATCGAGTACGGAATCAATGATTGCGCATTCTGCGCCTGGCTTTTCGTAAACCACATAAGTAACCGTCCAGGTGGCCGGGTCGAAGAATCCTTTGACAATGGGTTTCATAACGCACCTTTAGCGAAGTAATGTCTGCACGCAAACATTATATTGATTTATATAATATGTGTAAATATAATATAACCACGTTCACTCTTTTCCGGTTTGACAACCGTCAACACATCATGACAGAGGCTGTAATTGATTTAAATGCCCTGCGGGTCGCCGCCGACGAGGCCTGCCGGGTCATGAAAACCCTCTCCAACCCCGACCGCCTGCTTTTACTGTGCCAGCTGGCGGGCGGCGAAAAATGCGTCAGCGACCTTGAAATGCTGACCGGCATCACCCAACCTACGCTATCGCAGCAACTGGGGGTGCTGCGCACCGAGGGCCTGGTTACAACCCGGCGCGATGGCAAGAAAATTTTCTACCAGATCTCCAGCCCGCAAACGCTGGCGATCATGGAAGTCCTTTACCAACAATTCTGTCCCACTGCCACGGAGCACTGACATGACTATCGATTGGGCCAACTTTACACCCTGGGCCGCCTTGTCAGGCGGTATTCTAATCGGCCTGGCGGCTGCACTGTTTATTCTGTTTTTCGGCCGCGTGCTGGGCATCAGCGGCATTGTCGGGGGCTTGCTCAAGCCTGCTGCGGGCGACACCGGCTGGCGAATTGCCTTTGTACTTGGTGTATTTGCCGCACCTTGGGTGTGGCTGTTGTTCGCCGCACCCGTCAACGTCACAATTGATGCCGGCACCGGCACCCTGATTGCCGCCGGTTTGCTGGTGGGCATCGGCACGCGCTATGGCTCGGGTTGTACCAGCGGCCACGGTGTGTGCGGGCTGTCGCGGCTATCGCCGCGTTCTCTGGTGGCCACGCTGGGTTTCATGGCGACCGGCTTCGTCACTGTTTATGTTGTTCGCCACCTTATCGGCTAATCAGGGGTACCGTCATGCAACGTATTTTTGAATTTCTCATTGGTCTTTTATTTGGCCTGGGCCTGATACTTTCAGGCATGAGCAACCCGGCAAAAGTGCTGGGTTTCCTGGATCTGGCCGGCAACTGGGACCCTTCCCTGGCCTTCGTGATGGGTGGTGCCATCCTGGTGGGGCTGGTAGCATTCCAGGTTGCCCGCAAGCGTACCCAAACGTTTCTGGGTGGCGCACTTAAACTGCCCAACCGCACCGAC
Source organism: Alcaligenaceae bacterium (assembly GCA_012744285.1). Lineage (GTDB taxonomy): Bacteria > Pseudomonadota > Gammaproteobacteria > Burkholderiales > Burkholderiaceae_B > Neopusillimonas > Neopusillimonas aromaticivorans. The sequence continues at coordinate 23,585 of JAAYID010000180.1, read as the reverse complement.
ATCGACAAGCGCCTGGTCATTGGCAGCCTTACGTTTGGTGTCGGCTGGGGCCTGGCCGGGTTTTGTCCGGGCCCGGCACTGGTGTCACTGGGTTCAGGTCAGCCCAAGGCCGTTATCTTTGTCATTGCAATGGTGGTTGGCATGGGCGTCTATGAACTCCTCAATCGCAAGGCAAACTAAGCTATGAACATCGTGCCAGACTGGATCAAATCATACCGTCGTGACCTGCTGCCCGGTGACATCACCGCCAGCCTGATCGTCACTGTCATGCTGATTCCTCAAAGTCTGGCCTATGCCATGCTGGCAGGCTTGCCGCCCGAAATCGGGTTGTACGCCAGCGTGTTGCCGCTGGTGGCCTACGCCCTTTTGGGTACCAGCATGACGCTGGCTGTCGGCCCGGTGGCCGTGGCATCACTCATGACGGCCAGCGCACTGGCGCCGCTGGCCGCACCGGGCAGCCCCGAATACATTGCCCTGGCTATAACGCTTTCCATGCTGTCAGGGGCCATGCTGCTGGTCTTTGGTGTGCTGCGACTGGGGTTTCTGGCGTATTTTCTCAGCCACCCCGTCATCAGCGGTTTCATCACGGGCTCGGCCATCCTTATCACCATCAGTCAGCTCAAACATATTTTTGGTGTCCAGGCATCGTCGGGCGATGTTCTGACAACAGTATTCGACATTGCCACACGCTTGCCCGACGCCAACCCGGCCACCACCCTTATCGGGGTACTGACACTGGGTTTCCTGTTTTTTGCGCGCAAGGCCTTGGGCCAGTTACTGCAAAAAGCCGGTATTCCTGCCGCCACGGCTGCCCTGCTGGGGCGGCTGGCGCCCATGGTGGCCGTCATTCTGTCCATCGCTGCCGTCAGCCAGCTTGATCTGGCCAACACCGCAGGGGTCAGTATTGTGGGTACTGTGCCAGAAGGGTTGCCAGCACTGCAGTTTCTTGTGCCCGACGGCAATGACCTGGCCAACCTGTGGCTGCCAGCCCTGCTGATCTCTTTGGTAGGTTTTGTGGAAAGCGTTTCGGTAGCGCAATCGCTGGCCCTGAAACGCCAGCAGAAAATCAACCCCGACCGCGAGCTGCTGGGTCTGGGCGCTGCCAATATCGCCAGCGCCGTTTCAGGCGGATACCCGGTTACCGGCGGCTTTGCCCGTTCGGTCGTGAACTTCTCGGCGGGTGCCAACACACCACTGGCCGGGGTTTTTTCAGCGGTCCTGATGGCTGTGGTCATTGCCAACCTGACCGGCCTGTTCTACAACCTGCCCCAGGCGGTGCTGTCAGCTACCATTATCGTGGCCGTCACATCGCTTATCGACATCAAAACCATCAAGGAAACCTGGCAGTACGACCGTGCCGACGCCGTGTCATTGCTGGCAACACTGGTTGGCGTTGTGGTTCTGGGGGTTGAGGCCGGTGTCATTCTGGGTGTGGCGCTATCGTTGGCAGCGCTGGTCTGGCGCAGCAGCCACCCGCACATTGCCGTTGTCGGGCGCGTGCCAGGTACCGAGCATTTCCGCAATATCAAACGGCACAAGGTGGAAACCCTGCCCAACCTGCTGGCCATGCGTGTTGACGAAAGCCTGTTCTTTGCCAACGCAGCGCTGGTTCAAGGCAAAATCGAAAGCCTTGTCGCCGCTGATGCCAACATCAAATTTGTGCTGCTGGTATGCCCGGCCGTCAACCAGATTGACTCTACAGCACTCGAAGCGCTGACCCAGTTACAGTCAAGCCTGGAAGCCAAAGGCATAAAATTCATGCTGGCCGAAGTCAAGGGCCCGGTCATGGACCGCCTGCAACCCACAGAGCTGGGCCACAAACTGGAAGGCCTGATCTTTTTAAGTGCCCATGATGCGTTCATTTATGTTGAACGACACCACGAGGCGGCCCTGAAACCTGTATGACAACGCCGGGTGTTGTCATGGCGGCAGGGCTACAAATAAATACTGTCACCGCCACTGTCCATTGAGCGCTTCAGGGCAAACCAGGTTTCCAGCACTGATGACTTGTAAACAACCCCAAGCAGCTTGGGGCTATCGCCCCGCGTTACCACGGGTAAACGTTCACCCGGAAAATGCACAAACGCTTCCTGGGCATCGTCAAGACTCATGTCAGGGTGCAGTGCCTTGGCAAAATCAAGGCGCAACACATCGCCGGCGACGGTTTCATTGATATCCCCCCCGCTGCGCAACAGGTTGATCAGGTCTTGCTGGGCAATCACCCCCTGAAAGATGCTGTCTTGGTCAACCACATACACATACCTGACCGGGTAGTCGTTGAAGAACTGCAACGCAACAGATACCGGCGTGGGCGTGGAAACGACGGTAATGGCCGGCTTGACCAGATCACCCAGCAGCCGGTTGCGCAACTGGGTGCGCAGCTTCGCATCACGCTCGCGCGTCAGGGTCACCTCGTAGATCACCACCTGGGCAATCGCACGTGCCACAACGTACGCCAGCACGCTGGCCAGCATCAAGGGCATGACCACATTGAAGCTGTGTGTCATTTCAAACATCATCAGGACGGCCATAAGCGGCGCCCCGGTACCTGCCGACAAGAAAGCCCCCATACCAACAACGGTATAGATGGCCAGTGGCAACGACAGTGACGGCAACAGCCAGGCCAGCAACTGCCCAAACAAGGTGCCAAATGCCGCCCCGACAAACAATGTGGGGGTAAAAACGCCCCCGACCGCACCCGAACCCACGGTAAAGCCCGTTGCCAGCAGCTTGAATCCCAGAATGAAAATCACTGCACACCAGGGCCATTCAGCATTCAGAAAGGACGACACTACGGTAAACCCGTTTCCTGAAACGGCTGGCAAGAACAGCAAGACCAGCCCCAGCAATGCACCGCCAAGCGCCAGTCGCGACGGACAGCAACGAAGACAACGACCGTAGCAACCCCTGGCGCACCGACAACTGGCCATCGCCAATCGCAACCGACTCCATGTAGTCGGAGGGCTTGTTGGCACCATAGCGTCCCGCCCACACCAGCAGCCACCCGGCCAGCCAGCCACCGGCAACGGGTGCCAACAACCGCGCCCACCACGGCAAGGCCTGCATAATGTCTTCGACCTGACCATGCTGACCGAAGAAAAGACGCTGTACCTGCGCGATGCCTTCGTAAAAAAGCAAAGTGGCCAGCGCACCCAGTACACCAGCCACCATTGCCCAAACCAGCATGGCCGGCTGTTGCGACAGCCACCCGCGCCCGGACAGCCGGGCATGGAACGCAACAAGCCAGTCGTTCAGCAGAGACAAAACCTTTTGGGGAAACCCCACTTAGGCCTGCAAGCGTGACTTCAGTTCGCCGTGATGCCGGGGAAGCGCCTCGGGCATGCGATGACTGAGCTTGTCGAACAATTCGGCATGCAGTTCAAGTTCTTTTTCCCAGGCCTGCGCATTGATGGCCGTAATCCGTTCAAACAAGTCGGCACCAAAATCCAGGCCTTCCCAGGACAAGTCGTCATAGCGCGGGGTGATGCCCAGCAGATGTTCCTGACCCTGGGCCTGGCCTTCAAGACGTTCAAGCATCCACTTGAGTACGCGCATGTTCTCGCCAAAACCCGGCCAGATGAACTTGCCGTTGTCATCGGTCTGGAACCAGTTGACGCAGAAGAACCGGGGCAAGGTCGCATTGGCTTTTTCAAGACGCTCGCCCATGTTGATCCAGTGCTGGAAGTATTCACTCATGTTGTAGCCGCAGAACGGCAACATGGCAAACGGGTCGCGACGCACAATGCCCTGCTGGCCCACAGCCGCTGCCGTGGTTTCAGAGCCCAGCGTTGCCGCCATGTAAACCCCTTCAACCCAGCTGCGCGCCTCGGTAACCAGCGGCACCGTGTCGGAACGACGGCCACCGAAAATGAAGGCATCAATGGGCACACCGGCAGGGTTGTCCCATTCGGGGTCAATGACCGGGTTTTGTTCGGCAGCAACGGTGAAGCGGGCATTGGGGTGCGCTGCCTTGCGGCCGCAGTCGGGGGTCCAGTCATTCCCTTGCCAGTCAACCAGGTGCGCCGGGGCGGGGCCCATGCCTTCCCACCAGACATCCCCATCATCCGTCAGGGCTACGTTGGTGAAAATGACATTTTCACGCAGCGACGCCATGCAGTTGTAGTTGGTTTTTTCATTGGTACCCGGTGCCACGCCAAAGTAGCCGGCCTCGGGGTTGATGGCATACAAACGGCCGTCTGCACCGGGCTTGATCCAGGCAATGTCATCACCAATAGTGGTGATTTTCCAACCGGGCAGCGATGCGGGCGGAATAAGCATGGCAAAGTTGGTTTTGCCGCAAGCCGACGGGAATGCCGCGGCCACGTGCATTTTCTTGCCTTCCGGTGACGTCACGCCCAGAATCAGCATGTGCTCGGCCAGCCAGCCCTGGTCATTGCCCATGGCTGATGCAATGCGCAGCGCCAGACACTTCTTGCCCAAAAGCGCGTTACCGCCATAGCCCGAACCAAACGACCAGATTTCACGGGTTTCAGGGTAATGAACAATGTACTTGGTGCTGTTGCAAGGCCAGGGCACGTCGGCCTGACCCGGTTGCAACGGCATGCCGACGGTGTGTACGCAGGGCACGAATTCGCCGTCAGTACCCAGCACGTCATACACTTTGCGGCCCATGCGGGTCATGATGCGCATATTGACCACGACGTAGGGCGAGTCAGACAACTCGACACCGATTTGCGCAATGGGCGAACCCAGCGGGCCCATCGAGAACGGAATGACATACAGCGTGCGACCACGCATGCAACCCTCGAACAGCCCGTTCAGCGTTTCACGCATCTGCGCCGGGGCCATCCAGTTATTGGTGGGGCCGGCATCTTCTTCTTTTTCGGAACAGATGAAAGTACGGTCTTCAACGCGGGCAACGTCGGAAGGATCAGACCACGCCAGATAGGAATTGGGGCGCTTTTCAGCGTTCAGCCGACGCAACGTACCACTTTCAACCATCAGGTTGCACAAACGGTCGTACTCTTGCTGCGAGCCATCGCACCACTCGATGCGTTCGGGTTGGGTCAGGGCTGCAATTTGCGCGACCCAGGCCTTCAGACCTTCGTGGCGCACCCATTCGGGGGCATTGACAGCGGTTGCTTGGGTGCCGTTTGTAGCAGCGTTCATAAGCCAGTATCTCCTGAGGCCCGGGCAACGGCCGGGGCAATGTTGTCCTTTGCGGTGCCGGCATTTTATTACCAATTCACGACAGGAAACATGCTGCAATGCAACAGAAGCTGTCCGCCCTGCTTGACGAAGAAGTAAGGCCTCTTTACCATCGGCGACACAATCAGGGACACGGAGATCACCCCACCATGGCCTCAGCGCCTGCACAAGACACCACTCAATGGCGCCGGCAGAACGTCGGTCGCTTGCTGAACAACGCGGTCAAACGCTTCGAAAGCCAGATTCTGGAAGACCTTGAGAAGGCGGGTCACGGAGGGCTGTCGCTGAGCCACATTGCCATCACCCGCAACCTTGACCTTGACGGGACACGCGCCACCGAACTGGCCCGTCGGGCAGGCATTACCAAACAGTCAGCCGGTGAACTGATTGCACAACTGGAACAGCTGGCGCTGGTCGAGCGCCGCCCAGATCCTGAAGACAAGCGCGCAAAAATCGTGTGCTTCACCCCGGCTGGAGAAGCGTGGCTAAAGGCCTTCAGGCAGGCCCTGGAAACGGCCGAGCGCGATATGGCCTTGCAGCTGGGAAAAACCCTTTACACCCAGTTGCATAACGCGCTGCTACGCTACAGCAATTGACGAATTAGTAAGGATAACTTACCATTCAAGCCTTTCCTACTTTCTTCAGGCAAGGGTTGAATCATGTTACCTGGCAAAACTTCTGTAATGATTGTTGGCGGTGGCCCATGCGGCCTGATGTTGGCCAACGAGCTTGGGCGTCGCGGCATCGACGCAGTGCTTATCGATGAAAAGGCGTCCACCGCCTTCAATCCGCAGGCCAACGCCACACAGGCCCGTACGATGGAACATTACCGTCGCCTGGGGTTTGCCAATGAAATCCGCGACCAGGGCCTGCCCGCCGATTTCCCGACCGACATTGCCTATTTCACTCGCTACGCCACCCACGAACTGGGCCGCTTCCAGCTGCCCTCGGCCGCCGAAGCCAAAAAGAAAATTCATTCGCTGTCGGGCTCATGGAGCGCCGCCGAACTGCCGCACCGCGTTTCTCAAAAATATGTCGAACAGATCTTGCGGCAACAGGCCGAAAAGCTGCCTGGCATTTCCGTGAATTTCGGCTGGCGCATGCTGGCCCTTCGTGATCTCGGCACGCACGTTGACGTGGACGTTGAGTGCGTGGCCGACGGGCGCCGTCAAACCATTACTGCGCAGTATCTGCTGGGTGCCGACGGCCCTCGCAGCAAAACCCGCGAAACCCTGGGCTATCGCTATTCGGGCGAAACCGGCATCGTGCGCGATTTCATGGGTGGCCGCATGTACGCGATCTATGCGAACTGCCCCGATTTCTACAAAATCGTGCCACACCCGCCCGCCTGGATGAACGTTTGCTTCAATGGCGAACGTCGTGCCTTTATGGCCGCTGTCGATGGCAAAGGCGAATTCGCCTTCCACACCCAGCTCAAACCACATGAGTCTGAAGAAAACGTGACCGTGGAAGATGCCAGGCGCATGTTCCAGATGGCTGTCGGCAAACCCGTCGATGTCGAGGTCTTGTCGCATGGTGCCTGGACCGCAGGCCATGCCTTGGTCGCCGACCGTCTTCAAAAAGGGCGTGTCTTCATTGGCGGCGATGCCGCCCACCTGTTCACACCCACCGGGGGCCTGGGCTACAACACTGCCATTGAAGATGCCGTCAACCTGGGCTGGAAACTGGCGGCCGTACTAAAGGGCCAGGCTTCGCCCGCCTTGCTCGACACCTACGAAACCGAGCGTCGCCCACTGGCCGTGCGCAACACCGGCTATGCGCGCAAATTCGCCGACTCACTGGGCCTGTACAAACCCGTGCCCGAAATCGAGGATGATACCGAAGCCGGTGCAAAAGCCCGCGAAATTGCCGGCGAATACCTGGCCGCGCACGGTCGGGCCGAATTCAATATTCCCGGCATTACCTTTGGCGGTCGCTACGACGGCTCGGCAGCCATTGTTTCCGACGGCTCGACACCGCCTGCCGATGCCGCCAACGAATATACCGCCACCGCCTGCCCTGGCGGACGCCCACCGCATTACTGGATTTCCGAGGAAACTTCGCTGTACGATACGTTCGGCTTCGAATGGACGTTGTTGTGCATGAACGGTGACGGCTCAGGCTCTGAAAACTTCGTTCAGGAAGCAAAAAAACGAAAAATTGATCTTAAAATAGTGAACGCTCCTCAGGTTCGAGCGCTGTACGAATCTGATTTCACACTGATCCGCCCTGACCAGATCGTTGCCTGGCGTGGTAACGACGATTCACAGGCACAGGCCGTGCTCCACCAGATTCTGGGCGAAACGGCCTGATCAGTACCTCATAAAAACCTTCCTGCCGGGGACAACCGCACATGCAAACCGACTTTATCTACGAAGCCCTTCCGACTCGCGTTATTTTTGGCGAGGGCAAGCTCGATCAATTGGCCCCTGAAATTGAGCGCCTGGGTGCCAAACGCGCGCTGGTATTGTCGACCCCGCAGCAGGAAGACTGGGCGCAGCACATTGCCCAATCACTCGGCCAGGCCAGTGCCGGCGTGTTCGCAGGGGCCACCATGCACACCCCGGTATCGGTCACCGAACAAGCCCTTGAACACGTCAAGGCGTCAAATGCCGACTGTGTCGTTGCCCTGGGTGGCGGGTCGACCATCGGCCTGGGCAAAGCCATTGCCCTGCGCACTGGCCTGCCCCAGATTGCCGTGCCCACCACCTACGCCGGTTCTGAAATGACACCCATTCTGGGGCAAACCGAAAACGGCATCAAAACCACCCAACGTGGTGCCATCATCCAGCCCAAAACCGTCATTTACGATGTCAACCTGACCCTGACATTACCCGCAGGCATGTCGGCCACCAGCGGCCTGAATGCCATGGCTCATGCCGTCGAAGCCCTGTACGCCCAAGACCGCAATCCGGTTATTTCGCTCATGGCCGAAGATGGCATCCGGGCCATGGCCGAGGCACTTCCTGTCATTATCCATTCACCACAAGACAAGGCCGCCCGATTGCAAGCGCAATACGGCGCCTGGCTGTGCGGCATTTGTCTGGGTTCGGCAGGCATGGCCCTGCATCACAAACTGTGTCATGTGCTGGGCGGGTCATTTGATCTGCCCCACGCCGAAACTCACGCCGTCATGCTACCCCACACCGCCGCCTACAACGAACCGGCCACCGAGGCACTGTCGCGCGCAGCGCGCGCACTGGGCACGGACAACGCCGGGTTGGGCCTGTGGGAATTAGCCAAAAAGGTCAACGCCCCCACCGCCCTGAAAGATATCGGCATGGCTGAGTCCGACCTTGATAAAGCCCTTGAAATCGCGCTGAAAAACCCCTACTGGAACCCGCGTCCGCTTGAGGCCGACAGCCTGCGCGCCTTGCTGAAACGCGCCTGGGCCGGCGAGGCACCATCGGCCTGATCGGGTGGAGGGGCGCCAGCCCCTTTGGTTCGAGCAGCAGCGGACACCACATTAAGGCCGCACAGGACGCCTGAGCCGTCCGCGCTATCCTTCCCCGCCCTGAAGGGCGAGGTTTGCCGTGCAACCGATCAAACAGGGTCGCTGCGCCCCGCCACAATCAACTCCAGTTTTTCGGTTTCGATGTCGGCATGCAGCGGCTCGATCTCCGGCAGGGTTTTATTGGCCTTGGCCGACAGCTCATTGAACCGCGCCACCTTGCCGTACAGCCCCTGACGACCGGCCAATGACGTCACCGTACGGTTATAGTGATTATTGGCAGCCCCCAGGGTGTCGCCCAGCTTTTTAAGGTTCTCGGCCACAACCGCCACCTGGTTGTAGATTTCACCTGCCCGCGCACTCAGCTCATGCGCCTGGGCATTGCTGCGCGCGACCATCCAGACATTCGACACCGTCTTCAAGACAGGCAGCAGCGTCGTATGCGACACCAGAATGACATTGCGCTGGTAGCCATAGTCAAACAGATCCTTGCCCGCCTGCAAGGCCTCGATGTAGGCCGACTCGAGCGGCATGAACATCAACACGAAACTCGGGCTGCTGACACCCGCAAGATTGCTGTAGTCTTTGCGTGAAAGATCATCAATATGGTTGCGCACCGCCCGCACATGGGCGGCCAGGGCCGTCTCACGCGCCTGCGCGGTTTCGGCGGCCAGTGCCCTGTCGTAATCCACCAGCGACACCTTGCTGTCAATGATGATGTGCTTGTCATCCGGCAAGCGAATGACAAAATCGGGCTGACGCAGCTGGCCACCCACCTCGTTCAACCGGGGCTGCGCCTGGTAATGGTCACCCTTGACCAGACCGGCCAGCTGCAACGTGCGTTCAAGCTGCATTTCCCCCCAGTTACCCGCCGTTTTCTTATCACCTTTCAGCGCCTGGGCCAGCGTTTGCGCTTCGGCGCTCATGCGCAGGCCCACGTCCAGCACCTGTTTTATTTCAGCCCCCAGCCGTGCCTGCCCCTGCACCGACGCATCGTGCACCTGATTGATACGCGACTGAAACGCCTGGATCTGCTCACGAAACGGGGTCAGCAGGGCATCCAGTGATGTCTGGCTGCTCTGGGCGAACGACTTGCCTTTTTCTTCCAGAATGCGATTGGCCAGATGATGAAATTCCATGCGCAACTGCTCGCGGGAATGATCCAGCGCGGTTTGCAAGGCATCGAGCCCGGCCTCTTTTTCATCGTGAGCCGCTTGCAGCCGCGTGAACTGGCGATCAAGGTCGGCAAAACGCAACTGGCTGGCCGCCAGTTCACGCTCTTTATCGACTACCGTGTCACGCGCCTCGTCGAGCCGTTCACGCAGGCCGTGGGCTTCGGCATCAAGTCGGGCCACAACCCCGCGAAAATAAAGGGCCGCCAGCACAAGGCCCAGCACGACACCGCCCAGCACTAATGCAAGGGCGGTAACGTTGGGCAGTGCCTGGGTAAAACTGAACAAACCGGTCACTCAGCCCTGGTTTTTCTTGACGCCGAAACAGTGGTCCAGCGTGGGAAAACTGCCATCACGAACACTGTCTGCATACTGAGCCGCAGCATCGCGAATGACCGAAGCGGCATCGCCAAAACGCTTGGCAAATTTTGGGATACGGTCGCCGCTAAGGCCCAGGATGTCTTCCGTGACCAGAATCTGGCCATCGCACCCCGGCGACGCCCCGATCCCGATGGTAGGGATGGACAGCGCTTCGGTAATACGCCGGGCCAGCGCCTCGGCCACCCCTTCAAGCACGACCCCGAACGCACCCGCTTCCTGATGCGCCAGGGCATCCTGGAAAATACGCTCGGCCGCTTCATCGGTAAGGCCCTGTGCCTTGAAGCCACCCATGGTGTTGACATATTGCGGCATCAGACCCACGTGAGCCAGTACCGGCACACCCCGGTCAACCAGAAAACGGGTGGTCGGTGCCATGACGGCACCACCTTCAAGCTTGACGCCATCGGCACCACTGAGCGACAGCAGGCGTGCCGCACTTTGAAACGCCTGCGCCGGAGATTCCTGATAACTGCCAAACGGCATGTCAACAATAATGCAGGCCCGCTGCGTTGCCCGGACAACCGCTGCCGCGTGCGCCGCCATTTGGTCAACCGTAATCGACAAGGTATCTGGCAAGGCATACCCCACCATGGCGGTGGAGTCGCCGATCAGGATCATGTCCTGGCTTTCATCCAGCAGTCGGGCAATCGGCGCAATATAGGCGGTCAGCGACGCGATTTTCTTTTGACCCTTATAGGCCATAAGCTGGGGAACACTGATACGCTTGACCTCGGAATGTATGCTCACGGGAAACTCCTGAAAATTCTTGCCCTGTATTGTAGGGCAGGGTACTACTGACGCGCCCGTTGTTCGGTTTCACGTTTGGCGGCCACAACACGAGCCATGACAAAAAATGCAATGGCGGGGGGAATGGCAAACAGCACAAACAAGGCGCTGGATGCGCTGACCGCGCCTTGCACACCCCCGGGGTTCGTCATGCCGGCCGCATTGACAATCATGCCGGCCAACGTGGAACCCAGCGCCAGCGCATACAGCTGGATAGTGATCATGGCCGACGAGGCAATGCTTTCTTGCCCGGACGGCGCACTGCGAAACACCTGTGCCAGCAAATGTGGCCAGCACATGCCGATACCCAGCCCCACACCGGCCATGCACACCACCAGCGCCCAGACCCAGGCCGAGTCCATCACCCCCAGCCAGGGCACCAGGGCAAACAAGCCAAGCAGTGACACCGCCGAAACGGCAGGGCCGCTGCGCATCAGCACACGTGCTGTTTTCGACTCGCGCCCCGAGCTGGAAATCGAGCCTGCGGTCCAGCCCAGCGACATCAATGCCGTCATGTAGCCTGCGGGCAAGGGTTCGAACCCGTGAATGGTTTGCAAAAAGTACGGGATGAAAATTTCCACGGTAATTGCCGTGCTCATGAGCCCAACACACGCATAGATGCTGCCCATCGCCTGGCGCACCGACCACGCCCCATCGGGCAACCAGCGTACCGTACCCGGCCGCTGGTCAAGACGGGACACATAAAGAGCCACTGCCAGCCCTGCCACAATACCCAGCGCATTCCAGTACACCGCCGTTGACAGGCTACCGGCCGAGACAACCAGCACCGACAAGACAATCAGGGCCACCTTGCCTACCGGCACGTTCACTTTCTGGCGCGGCGCCTCGGCATTGCTGACGGTATTTTCGTTGATTTCGCGAATGACCAGCCAGGCCAGGCCGGCAGCCACCGGCAAAATGGCCCCGAACGCCCAGCGCCAATGCCCCGATTGTGCAAACACGCCGCCAATGGCCGGCCCGCTCAGCGTGGCCACCCCCCACATACTGGACGTAAGACCCATGGCCCGGGTCCAGAGCCGTTCGGGGAAAACCACCCGGATTGATGAATAGCACAGGCCCAGCAGCAACCCGCCACCCAAGCCTTGCAGCGTTCGGCCAAACAGCATCCAGCCCATTGACGGCGCCAGGGCACACACCGTTGACGCCACTGAAAACAGAGCGATGGCCATCAAAAAGGCGCGTTTCAGCCCAAGCGCATCGAACGCCTTAGCCGACAGCGCCGACGCCATAATCGAGGCGGCAACAAACAGCGTCATGTTCCAGGCGTAATACTCAAGGCCGCCGATATCGCGCACGACCGACGGCAAAATGGTCGTCGCGATATAGACATTGACCGCATGCAAGGCAACGCCACCGGCCACCGCCAGCGAACGCAGACCATTACGGCCGGACAGCAGCTCACCCCACGATGCGGGTGTTACCGGATGCTGACTCATACAACCTCTTGGGGATATAACCGACAGGTATCGCAGTCGGGATAAAAGCGCTCGATAATCGCCATGATTTCTTCGGCCGTTTCAACCACGCTGACCAGATCACGGTCATCCGCTGAAATCATGCCCTCTTCCACAAGAAAATCAAAGTCAACCAATCGCGACCAGAATGACTTGCCCACCAGCACAATGGGCATACGCGCCATTTTTTGAGTTTGGACCAGCGTCAACGCCTCAAACAACTCGTCCAGCGTACCAAAGCCACCCGGAAACGCCACCAGCGCCCGGGCGCGCATCATAAAATGCATTTTACGCAGGGCAAAATAGTTGAAATGAAAACATAAGGCCGGGCTGATGTAGGGGTTGGGCTCTTGCTCGTGCGGCAAGGTAATGTTCAACCCGACACTTAATGCATCGGCATCGAAGGCGCCACGGTTACCGGCCTCCATAATGCCCGGACCTCCGCCGGTCACCACCACGAACCGGCATGGACTGCCGGACTGGAATCGTTGTGACACGATGCGGGAAAAACGACGCGCCTCTTCGTAATAGTGCGCATAGTGGACCTGACGGCTGGCCCGGGCCAGTGCTTGCCGCGCCTGCGGGTCTTCAGGGTGACGCGCCGCGCGCTCGGTGGCGGTACGCAGCGCGGCCTGGGCCTGTTCAGCCGGCAAAATGCGTGCGCTGCCAAAGACCACAATGGTCGATTCAATATGATTGCGACGCAGGTACTCCTCGGGCTTCAAAAGCTCAAGCTGAAGCCGGACCGGCCGCAAATCTTCAGCCTGCATGAACTCGGCATCTTTATAGGCCACCTGATACGACGGGCTTTCACACAACGTACGTTTCATTTGCTGGAGCTGTTCGGGGGTCAGGGCGTCACTGGGTTTCATGGAATACGGTTCTGCAAAAAAGTAAAATCAGACATCAAAAAAGACAAGTACCAACCCGGAGAAACGAGGTCGGACACGCATCTTCAGGCCAGCGTTTTTTCAAGCCGGTCGAGGGTTTCGTAGGCAGGCAGAACCCGGGCCAGGCTGGCGCGAGGCTCGCGCCCCGAGACGATACATTCAAAGAAATCGCGGTCTTGCAGCTCGATGCCATTCAGGGAAACATCGACGCCAGACAGATCAACCGGTTGGCCATCGCCGTCAAGCAGCTCATCGTAACGCGCAATGTACGTGCCGCTATCACAGATGTACCGGAAAAACGTGCCCTGCAGGCCCTGGTTGTTGAACGAGAGTGTCAGCGAACACAAGGCACCGTCAGGCGAGCGCATCTGCACCGACATATCCAGCGCGATGCCCAGGTCTGGATGAATCGGCCCTTGCATGGCATGCACCTGCGCAGCCGTTTGACCGGTCTGGTACTGAAAAAGATCGACCGTATGGCAGGCATGATGCCACAATAAATGATCCGTCCAGCTGCGCGGCTGCCCGGCCAGATTGATGTTGGTGCGCCGAAAAAAGAACGTTTGCACATCCAGATGCTGCAACCGAAGCTGACCCGACGCAATGCGCTGGTGAATCCATTGATGCCCGGGGTTATAACGGCGGGTATGGCCCGCCATGGCGATTAGCCCGCTGCGCCGCTGCGCCGCCAGAAGGGCACGGGCATCGGCCAGGTTGTCTGCCATGGGAATTTCCACCTGCACATGCTTGCCCGCCTCAAGGCACGCCATTGCCTGTGCCGCATGAACCGGGGTCGGTGAACACACGATCACGGCATCCAGCCCGGGGCGAGCCAATGCCTGATCAAGGCTGAGCGTGGCGTGACCGATACCATAGTGTTCAGCCACCGCCTGCACCTGCGCCAGGCTGCTCCCCCCCACCAGTGAGACGACCTCGACGCCCTCAATGGCGGCAATCGCCTGAAGATGCTTTTGCCCGAAGGCACCCGCGCCTGCCACACATACTTTCATCATCTATCCTTCATGCGCCTGCGGGACAACCCTTGCCCCGCCATTCATACCAATCGAAAACAAATCTGCTTTAATAACTACAAAGGCCTTCAGGCTAGAGCGAAAATTTGAATTCACAGCCTTCTCGAGCGAGACACCCTTCATGCAAAATCTGAAAATCGGAACACGGCTTATTTTAAGCTTTGCCATCATGCTGGTATTTATTGCCATAATTGCCGGGGTCGGCATATGGCGTACCCAGGCAGCCGACAACACCACCAGCGAACTGACGCAAGTACGCCTGGCCAACGAGCGCATGGTCAGCGAATGGAGCAAACTGACGGCCCTGAATGCGGTACGCACCATCGCCAATGCACGCCTGGCCGACCCGCAAACCATCAAATACTTTGAAGACCAGATGAAGGTCACCAGTGCCGAAATCACCAAATTGCAAAATGCACTGAAAGACCGCCTGACTGACCCCGAAGCCAAGCGTCTGTATGCCGTCATCCAGGAACGGCGCTCTGAATACGTTGGCAAACGCAACACGGCACAAGAGCAACGCAAGGCCGGCAACGAAGCCGCTGCCCGTGCCTTCTATGCCAACGAACTTGAAGGCCTGCTCGACCGTTACACCGGCAGCATCAACGACCTGCTTGAATACCAGAAAACCGCCATCAACAACCAGGCCGAAAGCCTGAGCAACGACAACATCGTAGGCATGAACATCCTGATTGGCGTCACCGTCGCAGCCATGGCGTTAAGTATGGTACTGGCGTGGCTGATCACCCGCTCGATAACAACCCCCCTCAGCTCGGCCATTGCTTTTGCAGAAAAAGTATCCCAGCGCGACCTGACCGGACATATCCAGGTCACGGGCAACGACGAAATTGCTTTGCTTATGGGTGCCATGCAACGCATGAATGCCAACTTGCTGGACGTCATCCGCGAGGTCAAACAAGGCGCCGATTCTATCGCCACGGCATCCAGCCAGATTGCGGCAGGCAACATTGACCTGTCATCACGCACTGAAGAACAGGCCAGTTCATTGGCCGAAACCGCCGCCACCATTGAAGAAGCGGCAACCTCTGTGAAACAAAACGCCGACAATGCAAGTCAGGCCAATGGCCTGGCCGAATCGGCAGCATCGGTGGCCGTACGAAGCGGTGAAGTAGTCGGTAAAGTAGTTCAGACCATGGGGGCCATCAATTCATCGTCCAAGCAAATTGTCGACATCATCAGCGTCATCGACAGCATTGCCTTTCAAACGAATATCCTGGCACTAAACGCGGCTGTCGAAGCCGCCCGCGCCGGCGAACAGGGCAAGGGCTTTGCGGTGGTGGCCTCAGAAGTGCGTACCCTGGCCCAGCGCAGCGCCCAGGCCGCCAAAGAAATCAAGGGCCTGATCGACAAGTCAGTCTCGATCACCGAAGAAGGCAACCGCCTGGTTAGCGAAGCGGGCCGAACCATGGAAGAAACTGTCACCAGCATTCGTCATGTGACTGACATCATGGGTGAAATCACGGCGGCCAGCCAGGAACAAAGCATTGGTATCGACCAGATCAACATGGCTATAGCGCAAATGGATCAGGTCACGCATCAGAATGCTGCGCTGGTCCAGGAAGCCTCGGCGGCCTCTGACAGCATGCAAGACCAGGCCCGTCATATGGCCGAACTGGTCTCCACTTTCCGCATCAGCGACAGCGTTCACGAAATCGACATCACGCCGCGCACCCCGAAAGCCCGCGGCCGTAGCGCGCCAGCCATCGAAAAAAACCGGCACCTGCTGTCGTAATCCAACACCACAGCAAGCACCGCCCGGTCACGACAAAACGACGGGCCGACACAACAGTGTCGGCCCGTTTGCATTCAGTAGTAGACAAAGCCAAAAAATACAATTACATTGCCCGTAGAGATTTTTCAAGTTCGTTGTATTTAAGTTTAAACAGCCCGTCTTTTTGCTCGAGTCGCCGTTCCTTGAATAAGTCTTGCCCCAGGGCGTATTGCCCTACGTTATTTTTAAGGAATCCTGCTCATGACTACGCAGACCGGTATTGTTAAATGGTTCAACAACGAAAAAGGCTTCGGCTTCATCACTCCTGATGCTGGCGGCAAAGACCTGTTCGCACACCACACCGACATCGTCGGTACTGGCTACAAATCCCTGAACGAAAACCAGCGCGTTTCTTTCGAAACCGCTGACAGCCCCAAAGGCCCTCAGGCTAAAAACATTCAGGCTGCCTGATTGTTCGTTGCCAGTCACCTGTCGCAAGACAGGTTGCACTGAAAAACCCCGGTTCGCCGGGGTTTTTTTATGGGTCGCCAGCGCTGCGACCTCATGAAGGTACTGGCGTTGCCAAACGCCGCTTCAACAACCGCATGACACTGCCCAGCACAGGCACCTTTTCATATAGTTCTTCGGCGGCGTCCCAGTAGTCACGATGCACGGCAACACGGCCGTCTGACGCCCATTGCACATGGGTAGCGCCATGAATTTCCCAACCGCGCACCTGTTTGCCGCTGCGGGTATGAAAATAAAGCGTCCAGGTCAGGAAGCCTTGTACGTCATCACCCGAAACACTGTGCACGACGAACCGGGGGTTTTCAAGCGTGTCGAACATGTGCTGAAAAATGGCCCGGATTGCCGAAGTGCCGGTAACGTTGTTGAACGGATCTTTAAAACGGGCGTCAGGGGCATAGTAAGCGGACAACTGATCCAGCATTTGCGGCGTCAGCGCCTCATAGAAGGCCGCCAGACGCGCCGCCGGATTCACGGCAGATGATGGCATCAGGGGTGGTGTCATAGCCCGGTTCCTTTATGCACAAGGGCAAAATACCAACGGTAAGGCAACAGCCGCAATGCTTTCAGAATCAGGCTGAAACGACGCGGAAAATGGATCTCGAACTGCCCGCGACGCCACCCGCGCTCGATGGCTTCAGCGGCCTGTTGCGGCGTTTGCAAAAACGGCATGGGGAATTCGTTTTGCCGTGTCAAAGGCGTTTCCACAAAACCGGGATGCACGACCGAAACACCAAGCCCCTTGGGCCGCAGATCAAGGAACAAGGTCTCGGCCAGATGCGTCAGCGCAGCCTTGGTCGGGCCGTAGGCCAAGCCCTGCGGCAAGCCACTGAAACCCGCCACGCTGGATACCAGGCTGATGTGCCCCTGACCTTGGGACAGGAACAACGGGATCACCGGCGCCAGCAGATTCAACGCCCCCACATAATTCACCTGCTGATGCTGCAGCATTTGGCCAAGGTCGTACCCGGTAGCCCGCAAAGCCCGGTAAACACCAGCGCAAAACAGCACCCGATCAAGGCGGCCGTAGCGGGCCACAATCGCTTCACAGGCTGCCCGGACGGCAGCGGCATCGGTGACATCCAGTGGCACCGCCATGCCCGCCGGATACCTTGCCTGGAACGACTCAAGCGGCACCGCATTACGGGCTGACACCACCACACTGGCCCCCTGCCCCGCCAGCCGTTCGGCCAGCGCCTGACCAATGCCGGTTGATGCACCAACGATCCAGATCACTTCGCGATCGGCCTGGACAAAACGGGGATTCAGGGCCATGACTGCTCCGGCTTAGCGTTTATGAAAGGACAGGGTGACCTCGCCCAGACGAATGCCGAACTTGCTCATGGTGGCCTTGTTCAGCATGACCTTGTCGCTCATCAGGTACATCCAGTCGTTGAACGAGACATCATAGGTACGATCACCGACCGGCAAACGCAACACATAGCTCCACTGGAAGGCGTTGCCGGCCACCTGGCCGCTGGCCTCACCGACCACATCGTCTGCTGTGCCGATGTATTTGCCATCACCCTGATGAATCAAGGTCCAGACACGACGCTGTTTTTCGCCATCGCTGTACACAAAATCCTCTTCCAGCACCCCTTTCTCGCCCTCCCAGCGGGCCTTGATCGTGACGACAAAGCGACGAACGACATGACCACCCCGATCGGTAAAGATGCCATACGCGTCAATATCGCCGTTGAAATATTCACGCAGGTCCAGCACCGGCTTTTCGTCGGCATAATCGGCCGGTTTGGGTGATGCGCAGGCAATCAGACTCATACACGCCACCGATATCGTGGCCCAGCGCACACCGCGCTTCCAGGCAGTAAATACGGACATTTCATTGCTCCTTGTCCCATCGCCGGCGCCAGCACCACAAGGCGACCCAGGCCAGCAGTTTCAAAATACAGGGCACCACGGCATAGGCCAGGCTCAGGGCGACAAGACCCTGGGCACTGTGCTGCCCCGGTGAATAGCCAAGCCACTGCAACAGCGGCAGAACCAGACCGGCAGCCAGGGCCAGATTCAACTTCGACGCACTGTTCCACCAGCCAAAATAGGCGCCTTCCAGACCGGCCGACGCGCCATCGTGACGAATGACCCGGGCCAGCAAGGGCGTGGGGAACGCCAGATCGGCACCCAAAGCCAGACCGCTGGCGGCACAGATCAGCAAAAAGGGCCACACATCGCCGACACCCAACAGGGCGGCACCGGCAAAACTGGCCACAGACAGCAGCATGCCCGACATCCAGGCTGCACCCAGCCCGATACGGGCAACAACCTTGAGCCATAGCGGCAACGAGGCCGCCGCGCATACAAAATAGGCCGCCAGGAACATCCCTTCAAAGCCGGGTGCCTGCAAACGATCGTTAACGAAGAACAAGAGCAGGGTTGCAGGAATGGCACTGGCAATGCCATTGAGCAGAAACACACCCAGCAATCCGCGAAACGCCGCACCATGCCACGGCTGGGTCAGGCGACGCCAGGTCAGGCCCGCTGGTGCCGCATCCGGGGCATCGACGTTGCCACAGGGCAGGGGCACCGGCTGGGGAGCCCCGCGCAGGGCCAGCCAGGACAGCACCAGGGCGAACCCAAGCACCGTCGTTGTGACCGGCATGCCTGCCACCGACGGCAAAACACTGGCCAGCACGACACCCACAAGGGTGGCGGCCTCACGCCACGACACCCAGCGGCTCTGTGAAAGATCGCCCCCCTGCAGGCGGGCGGCCCAGGCCTGATGCGTAATGCTCAAGATGCTGTACGCCAGGTAGGCCACCACCAGCATGGCGGCACACCAGCCCAGCAAGACGCTGCCCTGCCGTAGCGAGGCCGGGGGAAAGAACAACCCCAGAAACCCCAGCAACAACACCACACACCCCAGCCCCATCGCCAACAGGCGACGCGACCTGGACATGGCTAGCAAATGATCGGCGGCATAGCCCATCAGGGGGTCAGTGACAGCATCAAAAATGCGTACCAGCAACAACACCGCACCCAAGGCGGCCAATGGCGCACCAAACTGTTCGGCGTAATACGCCGGCATGTAAACGTAAAGCGGCAAGGCAACAAACGCCAGCGGCAAGCCCAGGGCGCCATAACGCAACCCGGCCAGATGCGCGGCACTGGTGCCGGATGTCATGGGTTCAACCCCAGCAGCGCCGAGCGCATGGCCGGTTCCGAAGTACCCGGTGCCAGCCAGATACCGAAAAACAACTCGCCAAAGCGGGCATCGCGAATCGACGCTGTTTGCTTGCCGTTGAACCAGAAGGTAACGGTACCGTCGGGCCGCCAGAGCCCGGTCAGACGATCCCCCTGATTCACATCGGGAAACGCCTTTTCCATAAAAGCCAGCCATTGGGCCTGCTGCGTCTGGTCAATGGATGCCAACGCCTGCATCTCGTCGAGTGAGCGCTCGGCAATGGCCTTGCCATACAACGAACGCGCGTATTCAAGTTCCAGGGCGAACGACTCGTTGAACACGTTCGGCGCCGACACCGGCGCGGTCACCCACAAACGGATGTCATACACCGAGAAAGCAAACCAGCGGAATCGTTTCTGGCCTTGCAATACAGGTTGCCCCAGGGCCGCAACAACCTCGGGCGGTGCCTGAACAGCACCTGCAACAGGCGGCGACACGAGGCCTGCATCAACTTGGCCAGGTCCGAGCTGATCGGCCGCGTTCGCGCCAGGTGCTACCGGTACCACACCACGTTCGGGCACCTGCGTCTGCGCCAAGGCCCCGCCGGGAGACGCCAGCACAACCCCCAACGTCAGCAAGACCACCTTCTGAGCGCAACGCTTCAATACTGGTGACACATGACGCATGACAGGCCTCATTCAGGTTTACGCAGGGTGAACTGGACAACATTGGTGTTGCCGGTATCGAACGCAGCCTCGCAGTAGCACAGATAAAAATCCCAGGTACGCATGAAGCGGGTATCGAACCCCAGTTCACGGATAGCGTGCTCATTGGCCAGAAACGGTTTACGCCAGCGACGCAGGGTTTCTGCATAGTCGGGCCCGAAACTGAACGTCTGCTCAACCTCCAGACCTGCGGCACGGGCAGCCTGCACAAAGGTGGACTCACTGGGCAGCATGCCCCCTGGAAAAATGTATTGCTGGATAAAGTCTGTCGATCGGGCATAGCGCTCGAACAGATCATCACGAATAGTGATGCTCTGAATGCAGGCACGCCCACCGGGCTTGAGATTGTGCGCCACCGCCTGGAAATAGGCCGGCCAGTACGCTTGCCCGACGGCCTCGAACATCTCGATGGACACAATCGCGTCGAAAGGCCCGTCATCAATGTCACGGTAGTCTTGCAAACGCAGATCTGTAATTTCTGCCAGGCCCGCATCACGCAATCGCTGCTGCCCATAGGCCAGCTGCTCGGTCGACAGGGTCACACCTGCCAGCCGGGCACCATACTCTGCTGCTGCAGCCTGTGCCACAGCCCCCCAACCACAACCGATTTCAAGTACACGCTGGCCTGGTTGAACACGCACCTCATCAAGCGCACGATGAATTTTGGCCCACTGTGCCTGCGCCAGGGGCTGATTCAGGTCGCCATTGAACAGCGCCGATGAATAGTTCATGGTCTCGTCGAGCCAGAGACGGTAAAACGCATTCCCCAAGTCGTAATGGGCATGAATATTGCGCCGGCTGCCGCTGCGGCTGTTGCGGTTGAACAGATGACGGACACGGTAGATGAAGCTGCCCCACCACGAACCATAAAGCACGTTTTCAAGACGCTCGCGATTTTCAATGAGAAGCCGCAACAAACCCGGTAAATCAGGGGTATTCCAGTCGCCACGAATATAGCTTTCGGCAAAACCGATATCCCCCGAACGGATAACCGCCGGGAAAATCTGCCAGTTATTCAGACACAAGGTGGCCACTGGCTGGCCCCCCTGCCCAAACCGTCGCACCGTGCCATCGGGAAGTTCGAGCTCCAGGGTGCCATACGCCAGTTTTTCAAGCAGACGCAGTACAGTTCGGGCCGCTGCCGGCGCACGCGTTGCCGCGACACCAGCGCGCGGCAACGTGGCAGAACGGGTATCAATGGTGTCAGTCATGGGAAACACTCTTCAAGGGTTTGGTCGAAAAGGGCACGCGTTTGGCCAGCAGCTTGATCGCCTGCCAATGAATGCGTGCAATGATGCCGAACGTAAGCAGGGGCATGGACAACACTGTCTTGAACAGGCTGCCCGATGTCAGTGGCGTCAACACGCCGCTGACACTGGTCTGTAACAGTGGCCCCTGGTCATCATCGTAATCAATTCGTGCGACCGTGCGTTCATTATTTTCTATCGTCTGCCCGCTGCGCATGAACCGGAAACGGTAGGCACCGGTCACCTGGCAGAACGGTGAGACATGAAACGTTTTCGTGGCGACCAGCTCGCGCCCCCAGCGCATATCGGGCCCGGTCAGAACGTAGCTGTGACGCTGACCAAAGGTGTTGTTGACCTCGGCCACGATCGCCTTGAGCGAACCCTCTGCGTCATGGGCATACCAAAAGCTGACCGGATTGAAGACGTATCCAAGCACACGCGGATACGTGTGCAGCCAAATCTCACCCGATGCCTGGACGCCCGCATCGTTCAGCAGGTTTTCTACCCAGGCCAGTGCGTCTGGCCCGCCATCGCCATGGTCCGCGTCATGGAAACTGACCAGCCCGCGGCGGTTGCGAGTCAAGCCGTTGATGGGATGCCGACGCCAGCTGCGCATGGGAATCAGGAGAAACCAGGTGCGGTAGGCAAACGCGTTACGCGCCGGACGCAGCCGGGTATGGCGTACCTGCCCGGTACCAATCAAGGCTTGTGCGGTCGGGAAGGGCTTCAATGGCTCGCTCATGAATAGCCTGATCAGGCGGCTTTGGGAATGGCCGCATCGGTCTGCCAGCGTTCGATCAGCGCCTGGGCGACCGAAACACCGGACTTCAGTCCGTCTTCATGAAAACCATAGCCCGTCCAGGCACCACAGAACCAGGTATGACGCTGCCCCTGAAGGGCCGGCAAGGCTTGCTGAGCCTGACGCGCGGCGAGATCAAAAACGGGATGTGCGTAGTCGATATGACGGATAACCGTGGATGGATCCGGTTGTCGAACCGGGTTCAACGACACAATAACCGACTGTTCAAAGGGCAACGGCTGAAGCCGATTGAGCAGATAATGCAGACACACGCCTTCTGCGCCCTGATCATCCGCTCGTGCGCGGTGCTCATAATTCCAGGCAGCCCAGGCCTTGCGCCGTTTCGGCAACAACGATTCGTCGGTATGCAATACCGCATGATTCATTTGATACGGAATGGCCGACAGCACGGCGGACTCGGCCGGGCGCGCATCAAGCCCCAGGATATCAAGCGCCTGGTCGGAATGACAGGCGAAAATCACCTCGTCAAACTGTTCAGAGCCGCTGGCATCAATGACGGTCACCCCTTTGCCGGGACCATGGCGGCGCACCGCCAGGACCGGGGTGTTCAGACGCACATCGTCAAGATCGGCCAACATGCGCTCAACATAGTTTCGGGCCCCGCCCGCCACCGTATACCACTGGGGACGGTCATTGACCTGAAGCAAACCGTGGTTATGGCAGAACCGGATCAAGGTCGAGACCGGAAACTCAAGCATCTGGCTGGCCGCACACGACCAGATGCTGCTGATCATGGGTAGCAGGTACCAGTCACGAAAAGCTTGTGAATAGCGTTGCTGCACCAGAAAGTCGCCAATGCTTTGCGTCAACTGCGCTTCGGTACCGGTAACCGCCAACGCCGTGGCTTCACGATTGAAGCGCAAGATGTCGCGCAGCATGGTCCAGAACGCTGGACGTGCGATGTTGCGCTTTTGTGCAAACACCGACGCCAGATCACTGCCGCACCACTCGAGACGCCCCTGATTGGCCTGCACCGAAAATGACATATCGGACGCAGCGGTTTCGACGCCCAGCGTCTGGAACAGCTCAACCAGTTGCGGGT
>JAAYID010000179.1 GCA_012744285.1 Alcaligenaceae bacterium | reverse complement strand
GGGTCACCCAGCATGGGGTACTGGACCTTGCCGATAGCGGCAGAGGTGTCGTGCCAGGCTTTGTGCGAGAAGTGGGTGTCGCATGAAACAGCATAGACCTCAACGCCAAGCTTCTGGAATTCGGGGTACAGATCGGCCAGATCTTCGAGCTCAGTCGGGCAAACGAATGTGAAGTCGGCAGGGTAAAAAACAAAAACGGACCATTTACCTTTTACGGACTCGTCGGTGACGTCAAAGAATTTGCCATTCTGGTAAGCCGTGCTTTTGAAGGGTTTGATTTTGGTGTTGATCAAGGACATTTTTGTTTCCTCTGTTGTGGTTGAAAAGTGAAAGTAAAGTCAGTATAGGCAAGCGCCAAGCATTTGTAAAATTGATTGATTCAATAGCATCAGTAAATTTTAGCTATCGGCCTAACCTGCCCACGGCCGCGCCGGACGTTGAACTAACAGACGCTTGATCTAAATGGCGTCAAGCGCCGTTTTATCAAGCGCTGCACCCGGCTATGAAACAACGATTCTCCGGGTCAATCGCAGGTTAACAGCGAATGACGCCCAAATGGCAGTCAGCCGCATCCGAAGCTCCTGGCAACCTGCGTTAAAATACAGGGCTATCGTAAAAGACAATAATTTCAGGAAAATTATGGAAGCCGAACGCCAAAACCAGCTGATCGCCCGCATCGAAGACTATGACGAGCGTCAGCATGCTTTACGGGGGTATCTTTGACTACGCTGGCAAAGCTGAACGCCTGCAAGTTGTCAATGCCGAACTCGAAAGCCCCGACGTCTGGAATGACCCCAAACACGCTCAAGACCTGGGCCGCGAGAAAAAAAGTCTTGAAACTGTCGTCGAAACACTGACCGAAATCGGAAGCGGCATTGCCGAAGCCCGCGAACTGTTCGAACTGGCCGCTGCCGACAACGACGACGATACCCTCGAAGCCATCGAAGAAGACTGCAAAGCCCTGGGTGAAAAACTCGAAGACCTCGAGTTCCGTCGCATGTTCAACAACCCGGCAGATCCGCTCAATTGCTTCATTGACATCCAGGCCGGTGCCGGTGGCACCGAGGCCCAGGACTGGGCGTCAATCCTGCTGCGTCAATACCTGCGCTATTGCGAACGCAAGGGCTTCAAAACCGAAATTCTTGAAGAGTCGCCAGGTGAAGTGGCCGGTATCAAATCCGCCAGCATCAAGGTCGAAGGCGATTACGCCTTTGGCTTCCTGCGCACCGAATCCGGCGTACACCGTCTGGTTCGTAAAAGCCCCTTTGACTCCGCCAATGGTCGGCACACCTCTTTTTCAAGCGTGTTTGTTTACCCTGAAGTCGACGACTCCATTGAAATTGATGTCAACCCGGCCGACCTGCGTATCGACACCTACCGGGCCAGTGGTGCCGGCGGTCAGCACATCAACAAAACCGACTCGGCGGTGCGTATCACCCACATGCCCACCGGCATTGTGGTGCAGTGCCAGAACGACCGCTCGCAGCACCGCAACCGCGCTGAAGCCATGCAGATGCTGAAATCTCGTCTGTACGAACTCGAAATGCGTCAGCGCATGGCCGAACAGCAAAAAATGGAAGACGCCAAGACCGATGTAGGCTGGGGCCACCAGATCCGTTCTTACGTACTCGATCAAAGCCGGATCAAAGACCTGCGTACCAGCGTTGAAATTTCAAACACGCAAAAAGTCCTTGATGGCGATCTCGATCCCTTCATTCAGGCCAGTCTCAAACAGGGTGTCTGATGCAGGGTGACGGCCATTGTCCGTCGCCTTGCCTTGCCCTGCACTGCCAGCTCACCCAACCCGACACCGTTTCATCCCGCCCGACCCTTGGGGTCGGGCACACCTTGATTACACTTGACCATGACCACTACGCCCACCCCCGCTACTGCTGCTGCCGACGAAAATCACCTGATTGCCGAACGCCGCGGCAAGCTGGCCAGGCTACGCTCGGAAGGCGTCGCCTACCCGAATGATTTTGTGCCGAAAGACCGGGCTGCCGACCTGCACACGGCGTGCGAAGAACTCGACAAAGCCGCGCTTGAAGAGCTGGCCAAGCCCGCCAGTGTGGCCGGTCGCATGATGCTCAAGCGGGTCATGGGTAAGGCCAGTTTTGCCACCTTGCAAGATGCCACGGGCCGCATCCAGATCTATCTGGACAAAAACAGCCTGGGTGAAGATGTCTACGAAAACTTCAAGACCTGGGACATCGGTGACATCATGAGCGTCACCGGGGTCATGTTCAAGACCAATAAAGGCGAACTGTCGGTACGTGCCAGCGAAATCCGCATGCTGTCAAAATCGCTGCGTCCCTTGCCCGACAAGTTCCATGGGGTCACCGACCAGGAACTGCGCTATCGACAGCGCTACGTCGATCTGATCATGAACGAAGAAACACGGCAAACGTTTGTCGCCCGCAGCAAGGCCATTGCCCGCATGCGCCAGTTCATGGTTGATGCCGGGTTCATGGAAGTTGAAACCCCCATGCTGCACCCGATTCCGGGTGGTGCCGCCGCCAAACCGTTCATCACCCATCACAATGCGCTCGACATGGAAATGTACCTGCGCATTGCCCCCGAGCTGTACCTGAAACGCCTGATTGTCGGCGGGTTTGAACGGGTGTTCGAACTGAACCGAAACTTCCGCAACGAAGGGGTCAGCCCGCGGCATAACCCGGAGTTCACCATGATGGAGTTCTACGCGGCCTATACCAACTATCACTGGCTGATGGACTTCACCGAAAATCTCATTCGCCAGGCTGCGATTGCTGCAACTGGCAGTGCCGTACTCACTTACCAGGACCACCCGCTCGATCTGGGCCAGCCCTTTGATCGCCTGACCATCGTACAGGCCATCATGAAATACGCACCCGGCTATACCGAAGCGCAATTGAATGACCACGAGTTCCTGCGCGCCGAGCTGAAGAAACGCCGGGTCGATATCAATGGCCCGACACTGGCACGTGCGGGAACCGGTGCGCTGCAACTGGCCATGTTCGAAGAAACGGCTGAATCCTTGCTGTGGAATCCGACCTTCATCATCGATTACCCGATTGAGGTGTCCCCTCTGGCCCGGGCATCCGATGCCCGCCCCGAAATCACCGAGCGCTTCGAACTATTCATCACCGGCCGCGAAATCGCCAACGGGTTCTCTGAACTGAACGACCCTGAAGACCAGGCGGCACGCTTTCACGCCCAGGTCGAAGCCAAGCATGCCGGTGACGAAGAAGCCATGTTCTTCGACGCCGACTATATCCGGGCCCTCGAATACGGCATGCCCCCCACGGGTGGATGCGGTATCGGTATCGACCGTCTGATCATGCTGCTGACCAACAGCAGCACCATCCGCGACGTACTGCTGTTCCCTCACCTGCGTCGCGAAGACTGATTCCGGTCAAAAGCCCTGTTGCGATCAAAGAAAAACCATTGCTCCGTAATACTGAAGCAATGGTTTTTTGACTATTACACGCAAGAACAAGGCAACAAGAAACCGCGCCACCAGAATTACTCGCGTTATGGAAACAGAGTACGATTCCTACGCTACAGATTCATTCCTTTTGTTGCAGATCAATCACGCATCTACCGTCTTAATGCCCCTCTTTCGCGTGATTGATGGTGTATTTTGGAATTTCAATCGTCAAATCAGCACCGGCGACCTTGGCCTGACACGACAGACGCGATGTGGGCGTCAGGCCCCAGGCGCGATCAAGGTAATCTTCCTCGTTGTCGGTAGCTTCTTCCAGAGAGTCAAAGCCCTCACGGACAATGACGTGACAGGTCGTACAGGCACACGACAACTCGCACGCATGTTCTATTTCAATGTGATTATTCAACAGTACTCGACAAATCGACTCGCCAACAGGTGCGTTTTCAATAACAGCACCTTCAGGGCAGATTTCGGCGTGAGGCAAAACGACAATCTTGGGCATGGCAATAAAAATCCGGTCAAATCCGCTGCGTTTCAGATGACGCAACGGATAATTTCTGGCCGCCAAAAAGCGGATTTCCTGGGCCACCCTAAAGCAGCCTGAGGTAACGATCAACAACACGGGACACGGGTGACGATCAAATCTCGTTAACCGAGCGCCCGGACAAGGCTGCACGAATGCTGCGATCCATACGGCGCGCGGCAAACTCATCAGTAGCCTGGCTGAACGTTGCCACTTGCGCCCTTACGGCATCGGCGTCAATACCCGCCAATGCCCCCTGAGCTTCCAGGTTCTGCAGCATGGACTGACTTTCAGCCAGCAACGCATCAATGGTGGCACGCTCGGTACCGGACAACAGATCGCCATCGGCAACCAGTGCAGCACTGACCGACTCAAGCAATTGCTGCAATTCAACCTGCTGCTCGCGTAGCGCACGCGCTTTCGCGTCGTCAGAGGCATGTGCCATGCCATCGGTCAGCATGCGAGCAACTTCGTCATCAGACAAACCGTACGACGGCTTGACGGTGACACTGGCTTCGACACCCGTACTTTCTTCACGGGCGCTGACATTGAGCAAACCGTCAGCGTCCACCTGGAATGTCACCCGGATGCGGGCCGCTCCTGCCACCATGGGTGGAATACCGCGCAACTCGAACCGGGCCAATGAACGACAATCAGACACCAGATCCCGCTCGCCCTGCACCACATGAATGCTCATGGCCGACTGACCGTCTTTAAACGTCGTGAACTCTTGCGCCCGCGCCACAGGAATGGTGCTGTTACGGGGAATCACCCGTTCGACCAGACCACCCATGGTCTCCAGACCCAGCGACAGAGGCGTCACATCAAGCAGCAACCAGTCTTCATCGGCAGCACGGTTACCCACCAGCATGTTCGCCTGCAAGGCAGCACCAAGGGCAACCACCTGGTCAGGATCCAGATTGGTCAAGGGTTCGCTATTGAACAAGCGCCCTACTTCACGCTGGATCACTGGCATGCGGGTTGCTCCGCCCACCATGACCACACCCTTCACCTCGGCAAACGACAAACCGGCGTCACGCAAGGCCTGACGTGCGCGATCCAGCGTACGATCAACCAGCGGCTTGGCCCACGCTTCAAAGTCAGAGCGCAAAATGGTCTGAGAAACGACCTTGCCGGCGACACTGGCCTGCAAGGTCGCCTGATCAGCCTGCGACAAGGCTTCCCGTGTGGCCCGTGCGGCCACAAACAAGGCACGCAGATCAGACCTGTCGAGCGCTTCAAGCTGCTGATGGCGACAGACCTGATCAACAATGATGCGGTCGAAATCATCGCCACCCAACTGGGTGTCGCCACCGGTGGCGACGACTTCAAACACGCCCTTGGTCAGACGCAGCACCGAAATATCGAAAGTACCGCCGCCCAGGTCATAAACGGCATACACGCCTTCGGCAGCATTATCCAAACCATACGCAATCGCGGCGGCCGTCGGCTCGTTCAGCAAACGCAATACAGTCAGCCCCGCCACACGGCCGGCATCTCGGGTGGCCTGACGCTGGGCATCATCAAAGTAAGCCGGCACCGTAATCACGGCCCCGACCAGTTCACCGCCCAGCACGCCTTCGGCACGCTGACGCAAAGCCCGCAAAATCTCAGCCGACACCTCGACCGGGCTGACATCGCCCCGACGGGTTTTCAGGCGCACCATGTCATCGCCATCGGCAAATTCGTAGGCAGCCCCTTCATGACGGGCTTCAGCCAGTGAGCGCCCCATAAAGCGCTTCACAGAAACAATGGTATTGAGCGCGTCGACAGACTGCTGTGCACGCGCCTCGTAGCCGACCTCGACACCCTGGGGTGCATAACGCACCACGGAAGGCAACAAGGCACGGCCTTGTTCGTCAGTCAGGATTTCAGGCACGCTGCTGCGCACGGACGCGACCAGTGAATGCGTCGTGCCCAGGTCAATACCCACCGCAAGCTTGCGCTGGTGAGGAACCGGGGACTCCCCCGGCTCGGAAATCTGCAATAAAGCCATAAATTCAGTGTTGACGGTCGGCCAGTTGGTGCGAAGCACTTTGCACTTCGGCCGACAGTTTATCGATAAACATCCATTCGCGTATCTTAATGGCCGCGACGTCAAAGTTGCGCTCGCGATCGATAAGCTCGGCAACGGATGCTTCCATGTGAATATGGGCCTGGTGAATATCTGACGCAAGGCGTGCAAACGCATCTGGATCACCAGACGCACGCGCGTCATCCAGCGCTTCGCGCCATTCCATCTGCCGCATCAGAAACGCACCATCCATGCGCGTATTGCTTTCGGTTTGCAGATCAAACCCGGCCTGCTCGCACAGATAGCGCGCGCGCAACAGGGGCGACTTGAGTACCCGATAGCCCTCGTTGATGGTCGATGCCCACTGCATGGCTACACGCCGTTCGGCCGGGGTGGCCGTGGCGAAACGGTCGGGGTGAACGCGCGCCGCCATCTGACGCCAGCGCGCTTCAAGCGCAGACGAATCAAGCGCAAAACCCTGAGGAAGTTCGAACAGCGCGAAATAGTTTTCAGCCACGCGTGTTACACCGTGAAAGACTCACCACAACCGCAAGTGGCCTTTTCGTTAGGGTTGGAAAACTTGAACCCCTCGTTCAGGCCTTCGCGACCGTAGTCAAGCTCGGTCCCTTCAAGATACGGCAAGCTTTTGGCATCAACAAACACCTTGACGCCAAAATGTTCAAACACCTGATCATCTGCGTTGGGCTCATCAACATATTCAAGCTTGTAAGCCATACCGGAACAGCCCGTGGTACGAACACCCAAACGCAGACCCAGGCCCTTGCCACGTTTTGCGAGGTAGCGGCTGACGTGGTCGGCAGCCTGCTGAGTCAGCGTAATAGCCATAAATCAACCTTGTCTTATTCAGGATGTTTTTCTTTGTAATTCTGGACCGCAGCCTTGATGGCATCTTCGGCCAGAATGGAACAGTGAATCTTGACGGGCGGCAACGCGAGTTCTTCGGCAATTTGCGTATTGCGAATATCGAGCGCCTGGTCAAGCGTCTTGCCTTTGACCCATTCGGTCACCAGCGAGCTGGACGCAATCGCCGAACCGCAGCCGTAGGTTTTGAAGCGTGCATCTTCAATGATGCCGGCCTCGTTGACCTTGATCTGCAGTTTCATGACGTCGCCGCAGGCCGGCGCACCGACCATGCCAGTGCCGACGTTTTCGTCGGATTTGTCAAAGGCCCCGACATTACGGGGATTTTCATAATGATCAATTACTTTTTCGCTGTAGGCCATGATGATGCTCCTGGTCTTGGTATGTTTAGAGGTTGGGCCTTCTTAGTGGGCAGCCCATTGAACCGAATTCAAATCAATGCCTTCCTGTGCCATTTCCCACAGCGGGGACATGTCACGCAATTTAGCCACGCGCTCTTTCAGCAGGTTGATGGCAAAATCGACATCGTGTTCTGTCGTAAAACGACCCAGAGTGAAACGAATGGAGCTGTGCGCCAGTTCATCGTTACGACCAAGGGCTCGCAACACATACGAGGGCTCGAGACTGGCCGAGGTACACGCCGAGCCGCTGGACACCGCCAGTTCTTTAATGGCCATGATCAGCGACTCACCCTCGACGTAATTGAAGCTGACGTTCAGATTGTGCGGCACACGCTGCTTGATATCGCCATTCAGGTAGACCTCTTCGATTTGTGAGACACCCTGCCAGAGCCGGTCGCGTAATGCGCGAATACGCTCATTTTCTGCGACCATTTCAAGACGGGCCAGACGGAAGGCTTCACCCATACCGACGATCTGATGCGTTGCCAGCGTACCTGAACGGAACCCACGTTCGTGACCACCACCATGAATCTGGGCCTCAAGACGCACACGCGGCTTGCGGCGGATGAACAGTGCTCCGACCCCTTTGGGACCGTAGGTTTTATGCGCACAAAACGACATCAGATCGACTTTGAGTTGCTGCAGGTCGATGACCACCTTGCCAGTGGCCTGAGCGGCATCGACGTGAAAAACAATACCTTTTTCACGACAGATTTCACCGATAGCGGCGATATCCTGGATGACACCGATCTCATTGTTGACGTACAACACCGAGACCACACTGGTATCCGGACGCAGGGCGGCCTTGAACGCATCAAGGTCAAGCAAGCCGTTTTCCTGGACATCCAGGTAAGTGACCTCGAAGCCTTGACGCTCAAGCTCGCGGCAGGTGTCGAGCGTGGCCTTGTGTTCGGTTTTGAGGGTAATGATGTGCTTGCCGCGCTGGGCATAGAAGTGTGCAGCGCCCTTGATGGCCAGGTTGATGGATTCGGTTGCACCGGACGTCCAGACCAGCTCACGGGGATCGCAGTTAACCAGCTGGGCAACTTCAGAGCGCGCCTGCTCGACCGCCTCTTCGGCTTCCCAGCCATACGCATGGCTGCGCGATGCAGGGTTACCAAAGTGCTCGTACAGCCAGGGCACCATTTTGTCGACAACACGCGGGTCAACCGGCGTGGTTGCCGAGTAATCGAAATATACGGGACGTGAGGACATCGACCAACTCCTAAGTGACTTTATTCATGCCGGCAACGGGGACGCAATTTTAGCGCTACCCACCTGCCCGACTCGCACGGCGCTATGACCTTGAGAGGTTTCAAGCAGACGCATGCGTTGTTTATCAACCAAATCTTGCAATGAGACTGAATCGAGGTACTCAACCATTTTGTGATTGAGTGTGCTCCAGAGCTCATGCGTCATGCACTGGCTGGATTCACCGGTTCGGCCGACGTTGCAGTCTTGCTTGCCACCGCAGCTGGTGGCGTCAAGCGGTTCATCGACAGCAAAAACGATGTCAGCCACGGTGATTTCGCGAGCCAGACGAGCCAGCGAATAACCGCCTCCTGGACCACGAACGCTTTCTACCAGTTCATGGCGACGCAACTTGCCGAACAACTGCTCGAGGTAAGACAACGAAATGTTCTGGCGCTGACTGATCGCGGCCAGGGTGACCGGGCCGCTGTGCTGACGCAAGGCCAGATCAATCATGGCAGTGACGGCAAAACGCCCTTTTGTCGTTAAACGCATAGTGTTTTCCTTGCCTTTGTGTTTCTTGCCCGGGCAACCGGCCGGCAGATGTTTTAACCCAACCTGGCAATACCCGACTATTACGCTCAAGTATACCGAATACCCGACTGAATTGCTAGGGTTAAAAGGCAAAAAAAACCGGGCCATGCGGCCCGGTCAGGGAAAAAGTTAACTAGGCGGCCTGGTACTGGGTTACGCGCTTGCGCACAACCTCGAGAACACCCTGGCAGGCATCTTCAAGGCAATCAAGCACCTTGTTGAAGCCCTCGAGGCCACCGTAATAAGGGTCAGCGATCGTAGCGTCTTCGAATTCGTTGGCAAAGCGCATCAGGAGCATGAGCTTGTGCTGGTAAATTTTGGGACACTGTTGCTGCAACGCAGAAAGGTTTTCCCAATCCATGACCAGAATGAAGTCGAATTCGCGAAAGTCATCGGCAGTGATTTGCCGGGCGACACATTTGGAAATGTCGTAACCTCGCTTGCGGGCAGCCGACTGGGCGCGCGCATCGGGGCTTTCGCCAACGTGGAAGCCGTGGGTAGCGGCTGAGTCGACCCCTACGACGCTGGCAAGACCAGCCTCGGTTACCATATGGCGGAACACACCCTCCGCGCTGGGGGAGCGACAGATATTACCCGTGCAAACGAAAAGTACCTTAGTCATCATGGGTGAGATTGTGAGGGAAAACCCGCAATTAGGCAATAGATTTCAACGCCCTGCAGGCCACACGAACATGACATACGCTCGGCGATTATCCCTACGATTTAAAGGGTTAATCCTCAGCGTTCACCGAAGATGGCAACAGCAGCAGCCGATTTTCCACCCCTCGAACCTTTGCAAACGCTGTATTTACAAGAGCCTCAGACATCTGTGCCGAAACCAGCCCATTAAAGTGCCGGGACGAGTCGTGATCAAGCAATCGTGCATCGCAACATCCACACCTGAAAATTTGTTGCAACCGAGCAACATCACTGCACACTGCCCACGCAATCAGCTTAACAACGCTTTTTCCTTCAGTCGCGTCAAGACATCACGGGTAGCGGCAGCCTGTTCGAACTCAAGATTGCGGGCATGGTCCATCATCTGCTTTTCAAGCCGCTTGATTTCGCGCGCCAAGGCCTTTTCGTCAGACAACAATTCGGGCGCGACCTCATCGTGCACCACCTTGCTGGCCGTCACCTCGATACCGTCGATCATCTCACGAACGGCCTTGTTGACACCACGCGCCACAATGCCGTGCGCTTCATTGAAGGCCAGTTGACGTGCCCGCCGCCGCTCGGTTTCATCAATCGCCCGTCGCATCGAATCGGTAACCCGGTCAGCATACAGAATGGCACGCCCCTGCAAGTTGCGCGCCGCCCGGCCAATGGTCTGGATCAGGCTGCGCTCTGATCGCAGAAAACCCTCTTTATCGGCATCCAGGATAGCCACCAGCGAAACTTCGGGAATATCCAGCCCTTCGCGCAGCAGGTTAATGCCCACCAGAACATCAAACACCCCCAGACGCAGGTCACGAATGATCTCGACCCGTTCGACCGTGTCAATATCCGAGTGAAGGTACCTGACTTTCAGGCCGTTCTCGGTCAGGTAGTCGGTCAGATCTTCGGCCATGCGCTTGGTCAGGGTGGTGACCAATACGCGCTCTTTAGCTGCGATACGCAACTTGGCTTCGCCCAGAAGATCATCGACCTGGCTGGTTGCTGGTCGCACCTCGACGACTGGATCCACCAGCCCGGTGGGGCGCACCACCTGTTCCACCACATTGTCAGCATGTTCTTTTTCGTAGTTTGACGGTGTCGCTGACACAAAAATGGTCTGACGCATCCGCGCTTCGAACTCCTCCATTTTCAGCGGACGGTTATCCATCGCCGAAGGCAGACGAAACCCGAACGTGACCAACGTCTCTTTGCGGGAACGGTCGCCCTTGTACATGGCGCCCAATTGCCCGATAGTGACGTGACTTTCATCAATCAGCATCAATGCGTCTGCAGGCAGGTAATCGATAAGCGTAGGCGGCGGCTCGCCGGGTGCCGCTCCCGACAGATGACGGGAATAGTTCTCGATGCCCTTGCAAAAGCCCAGCTCTTGCAGCATTTCAAGGTCGAACCGGGTCCGCTGCTCAAGACGCTGCGCCTCGACCAGTTTGTGGTCGGCAACCAACACCTTCACCCGATCACGCAATTCGGTTTTGATGCTTTCAATGGCGCGCAGAACCGTTTCACGAGGTGTGACGTAATGCGACCGCGGAAACACGGTAAAACGAGGCACCGTCTGGCGAATCTTGCCGGTCAGGGGGTCAAACAGCTCAAGCGTTTCAACCTCGTCATCGAACATTGAAATGCGTACGGCCAATTCAGCGTTCTCGGCGGGAAACACATCGATGGTTTCGCCACGCGCTCGGAACGTACCCCGGACGAAATCCACATCATTACGTTCGTACTGCATCGCCACCAGCCGCCCCAGCAACTCTTGACGCCCGATCCGGTCGCCGGAACGAAGGGTAAGCACCATCGCATGATAGTCACCCGGGTTACCAATACCGTAGATGCACGACACCGACCCGACAATAATCGTGTCCCGACGTTCCAGCAGGCTTTTGGTGGCCGACAAGCGCATCTGTTCAATGTGTTCGTTGATGGACGAATCTTTTTCAATGAACAGGTCACGCGCCGCGACATAGGCTTCCGGTTGATAGTAATCGTAGTACGACACGAAATACTCGACTGCATTTTTCGGAAAAAACTCCCGAAACTCAGCGTACAACTGGGCCGCCAGCGTTTTATTGGGTGCCAGCACCAGGGCCGGTCGACCCGTACGCGCAATCACATTCGCCATCGTGTAGGTCTTGCCAGAGCCCGTCACCCCCAGCAGGGTCTGGAACATCAGGCCATCCTCGATGCCCTCGACCAGGGCCCCGATCGCCGCAGGCTGATCACCCGCCGGTGGATAAGGCTGGTAAAGCTGAAAAGGGCTGTTCGGATACTGGACAAAGCCGGGTTCGGACATGCTGGACACCTAAGGGTAAACCCCTTATTATGTCATTGTTGTGCCTATTGCGTACATGCGCTTTACCCGCGCAACATTTCCGCGAACTTTCCCAACATACAGGCAACATGACCTCTATCTTCGAAGCTGTCGAACTGGCACCCCGCGATCCCATTCTTGGTCTCAACGAGCAGTACAACACTGATACGCGCACAGAAAAAGTCAATCTGGGCGTCGGCGTCTACTACGACGATGAAGGTCGAATTCCCTTGCTGAAGGCCGTCCAGCAGGCTGAAGTTCAACGCATCCAGGCTGCCGCCCCGCGCGGTTATCTGCCCATCGAGGGGTTGGCCAGCTACAACAAGGGGGCACAAACCCTGTTGCTGGGCCAAGACTCCGACATTGCTGCGTCAGGCCGTGCCCTGACGGTGCAAACCCTGGGTGGTACAGGTGCCCTGAAAATCGGCGCTGATTTCCTGAAACAAATTTCACCCGATGCCAAAGTGGTCATCAGCAACCCCAGCTGGGAAAACCACCGCGCACTGTTCGAACGTGCCGGCTTCGTTGTTGAAAACTACCCGTATTACAACGCCGAAACGCATGGTCTTGATTTTGAAGGCATGATTGGTGCCCTGAAGGCGTTGCCCAAAGGCACCGTCGTTGTCCTGCATGCGTGCTGCCACAACCCCACCGGCGTTGATCCCACCCCTGCCCAGTGGCAAGAAATCGCAAACACCGTCAATGACGCAGGTCTTGTTCCATTCCTTGACATCGCCTACCAGGGGTTTGGCGATGGCCTTGACGAAGACGCTTCGGTAGTTCGCCTGTTCGCCAGCATGGGCATGACCATGCTGGTCAGTTCATCGTTCTCGAAATCGTTCTCGCTGTACGGTGAACGCGTCGGAGCCCTGACACTGGTCTGCAGTTCCAAAGACGAAAGCACCCGTGTACTCAGCCAGCTCAAACGCGTCATTCGCACCAACTACTCCAACCCGCCCACACACGGCGGCACCGTAGTTTCTGCGGTCTTGAACACGCCAGAACTGTACAGCCTCTGGGTGGACGAACTGGGCCAGATGCGCAACCGCATCCGCGACATGCGCAAACAACTGGTACAAAAACTCAAAGACCAGGGCGTCAAGCAAGACTTCGACTTCGTACTGGCCCAGCGCGGCATGTTCTCGTACTCGGGTCTTACAGCGCCCCAGGTTGACGTTCTGCGTGACAAACACGGTGTTTATGCGGTCAGCAGCGGTCGCATTTGTGTTGCCGCACTCAATAGTCGCAACATCGACTATGTTGCCAAAGCCATTGCCAGTGTTCTTGGCTGAACGCCAGCGGCCATTGGCGACAGGCTAAACCCCGCTCTGGGGTAAGGCCTGGCGGGTCGTTGCGCTTGCCAAGGTGCCCGCCTTCATGCAAAATAGGGCTGTATAAAAATACAGCCCTATTTTATTTCATGGCCATCAAACTTACCGTTCGCCAGCAACAAATTCTCGATCTCATCCGTCGCCAACTCGAGCGCACCGGCTTTCCGCCAACACGCGCTGAAATTGCACGCGAACTGGGGTTTCGTTCAGCCACCGCTGCCGAAGATCATCTCAAGGCTTTGGCCAAAAAAGGGGCTATCGCCCTGACCGCAGGCGCATCCCGAGGTATACGGCTGCTGTCCGGCAACAATCCGGCTATTACAGCCCCTCTCGCCCCTGCTCATGCAGCTCGGGCATCAGGCAGCACGGCCAGCGCTTCAATGGCCATGGCGGCGCCCCCCAACGATTCTGCCCATGCAACGCCGGCGCTCACCCGGCCATCCAGTGTAGCCCTGCGTAACAGCCCTCTGTCCATGGTCTCAAGTCTCGCCGAACAGCTGGTATTGCCGGTCGTCGGGCGAGTCGCGGCGGGTCACCCCATACTGGCTGCCGAACACGTCGATCGCGAAATCAGCGTCGAATCCTCGCTCTTCTCCCAAACGCCCGACTACCTGCTCAAAGTACGAGGGCTCAGCATGCGCGACGCCGGCATCCTCGATGGCGACTTGCTCGCGGTTAAAAAAACCACCGATGCCCGCAACGGCCAGATCGTTGTTGCCCGCCTGGGCGATGATGTCACCGTCAAACGCCTGCAGCGCCAGGGAAAACAAGTCACCCTTTTACCTGAAAACCCCGATTTTGATCCTATTGCGGTTACCTCTGCCGACGAATTTACCCTCGAGGGTATTGCTGTCGGCCTGATTCGTACCGTGCAATAACACCTCCTTCGCTTATTAAAAAAACCCTGGTAGACCAAATGGCCTGCCAGGGTTGCAGTGTGACCGCGCTGACCACACTCGCAGTCAGCGCTTGAACAGCACGCTCAATGCTTCATGATGGCATCGTGCGAGTTATCGCCGCCTGAAGCTTTGGCACTGGCCATTGCTTCAGCCGTAAGGCGTGCCACCTCTTCATCAGACAGGGGCTCTGGCATGCTTTGCAAGGCAACCTCAAGTACACGGTCGATCCAGCGCACCGGAACAATTTCAAGATGATTCTTGACATTATCCGGAATATCGGCCAAATCTTTGACGTTCTCTTCGGGAATCAAGACCGTCTTGATACCGCCACGGTGGGCTGCGAGCAGCTTTTCTTTAAGACCACCGATGGCAAGAACCTCACCGCGCAGGGTGATTTCACCAGTCATCGCCACATCGGCACGCACCGGGATACCCGTCAGTGCCGACACCATGGCCGTTGTTACGGCAATACCCGCCGATGGCCCGTCTTTGGGCGTCGCCCCTTCAGGAAAGTGAACGTGAATGTCACGCTTCTCGAAGACCGACGAGAAAATACCCCATTTATGGGCCCTGGAACGCACCACTGTACGTGCGGCCTCGACCGATTCTTTCATGACATCGCCCAGTGAACCGGTGCGGATCACATTACCCTTGCCGGGCATATCGGCCACTTCGATGGTCAGCAAATCGCCACCCACTTCTGTCCAGGCCAAACCGGTTACCTGGCCGACCTTGTTTTCCTTTTCGGCCATACCGTAAGTGTATCGGCGTACACCGAGGAAGTCCGACAGGTTATCGGATGTAATGACAACTTTTTCGGTGACCGGCGCCTTTGCACCCTTGCGAGCCGGCTTCACTACTTCAGGACTGGCTTCAAGCATTTTCTTGACGACCTTGCGACACAGCTTGCTGACCTCACGCTCAAGCGCCCTCACACCGGCTTCACGAGTGTAATAACGAACGATGTCCCGAATTGCAGACTCCTGGACTTCCATTTCGCCTTCCCGCACGCCATTGTTCTTCATCAATTTGGGCAGCAGATGATCAAACGCAATGTGCACCTTTTCGTCTTCGGTATAGCCCGACAGGCGGATGACTTCCATACGGTCGAGCAACGCCGGCGGAATATTCAGGGTATTGCTGGTAGCCACGAACATCACATCGGACAGATCGAAATCAACCTCGATGTAATGGTCCTGAAAGGTGTGGTTCTGTTCAGGGTCAAGGACCTCAAGCAAGGCCGAAGACGGATCACCGCGGAAATCCGCCCCCATCTTGTCAATTTCATCGAGCAGGAACAAGGGGTTGCGCACCGCGACCTTGCTCATGTTCTGAAGGATCTTTCCGGGCATCGAACCAATGTAGGTGCGACGATGACCACGAATTTCAGCTTCATCACGCACGCCGCCCAAGGCCATACGCACGAATTTGCGATTCGTGGCGCTGGCAATCGACTGACCCAATGAGGTTTTACCCACACCGGGGGGGCCGACCAGGCACAGAATCGGCGCTTTCAGCTTGTCAACGCGCTGCTGCACCGCCAGATACTCGATAATGCGTTCTTTAACTTTCTCAAGACCATAGTGGTCTGCATCAAGTACCCTTTCTGCGTTGGAAATCGAGCTGTTGATACGACTCTTTTTACGCCATGGCAAGCCGACCAGGGTTTCAATGTAGTTGCGAACCACCGTGGCCTCGGCAGACATCGGCGACATCAACTTGAGCTTCTTGAGCTCGGCTTCAGCCTTCTTGAGCGCATCTTTGGGCAATTGGGCCGCCGCGATTTTCTTTTCAAGCTCTTCAATGTCCGCGCCTTCTTCGCCCTCACCCAGCTCTTTCTGAATGGCCTTGACCTGCTCGTTCAGGTAGTAGTCACGCTGACTCTTTTCCATCTGCTTCTTGACGCGGCCACGAATGCGCTTTTCGACCTGAAGAATATCAATTTCAGACTCAAGCTGCGAAAGCAACTTTTCAAGACGCTCGACGGTACCGATAACCTCGAGCAAATCCTGCTTTTGTTCGATTTTCAGCGGCAGATGTGCCGCGACGGTATCAGCCAGACGCGCGGCTTCATCAATACCGCCAAGTGATGTCAGGATCTCTTGCGGAATTTTCTTGTTGAGTTTGACATACTGCTCGAATTGGGCGACGACAGCGCGACGCAAGGCCTCGGCTTCGGCACTTTGTGACGCCTCGGGGGGCAAAGCATGAACGCTGGACATGAAATGCGTGTCAGCATCAACAACCGACCCGATTTTTGCGCGTTGAAGGCCTTCAACCAGCACCTTGACGGTACCGTCGGGCAACTTGAGCATTTGCAAAATACTGGCGACACAACCGATTTCGTGAAGGTCATCAGGGGTCGGATCATCTTTTCCGGCTGACTTTTGTGCCACCAGCATGATGTTGTTGCCGGCTTCCATTGCCACCTCGAGCGCCTTGATCGAACGTGGACGGCCGACAAACAGCGGGATCACCATGTGAGGAAATACCACCACATCCCGCAAAGGCAAGAGGGGCAAGTCCATTGGTTCTGAAGAAAGAATCGGGCTCGCAGACATAGTATTTTCCTTAAAAAACGCTGCTTTAGAAGCAAAAGGGAAGCCTGCGCCTCCCTTTTGTGGTACTGCATCTATCGTACATATGGCGACGATTACGACGTTTTCAAGCCCCCATCAGGCAGCTGCATCTTTCAGCTTCTGCGAGGCGGCCTTGTCACCACCATCGACGGGTGACGCTTCAGTCTCGTCGGCATAAATGAGCAAGGGTGACCCACCACCACCGACAGCATTCTCGTCAAGTATGACCTTTTTGACGTTTTTCTGCGAGGGAAGTTCATACATGGTACCCAGCAAGGCCTGTTCAACAATGGAACGCAACCCCCGGGCACCGGTACGACGCTTGAGCGCACGCTGCGCAATCGCCTGCAATGCCTCGGGACGCACCTCAAGCTCGACATCTTCCATTTCGAACAGTTTCTGGAACTGCTTGATAATGGCGTTTTTAGGCTCGGTAAGAATACGTACCAGGGTATCTTCCTGCAGTTCTTCAAGCGTGGCAACCACTGGCAAACGGCCAACCAGTTCGGGAATCAGCCCGAATTTGACCAGATCTTCGGGCTCGACCTCGGCAAACAGCTCACCCGTACCCCGTTCTGACTTGTCGCGAACAGCCGCCGAAAAACCGATACCCGATTTTTCAGTGCGGTCTTGAATAACCTTTTCGAGACCGTCAAATGCCCCGCCAACAATGAACAGGATATTGGTGGTGTCGACCTGGACAAAATCCTGGTTGGGATGTTTTCGCCCACCTTGCGGTGGCACGGAAGCTACCGTACCTTCAACGATCTTGAGCAAAGCCTGCTGCACCCCTTCCCCTGAAACGTCGCGGGTAATGGAGGGGTTATCTGATTTACGCGAAATCTTGTCGATTTCGTCGATGTAAATAATGGCGCGCTGCGCCTTTTCAACATCGTAGTTGCAGTTCTGAAGCAGCTTTTGAATGATGTTCTCGACGTCTTCACCGACATACCCCGCTTCTGTCAGCGTGGTGGCGTCAGCCATGACAAAGGGAACATCAAGCATGCGCGCAAGGGTTTGCGCCAGCAATGTCTTGCCCGAGCCGGTGGGCCCGATCAGCAAGATATTGCTTTTGGACAATTCAACATCGTCACCCTTTACTTCACCGTAGCGAATGCGTTTGTAGTGGTTGTAAACCGCCACCGCCAGGCTGCGTTTGGGCGTGTCTTGCCCGATGACGTAACCATCGAGAAAGGCCTTGATCTCTTGCGGTGTAGGCAATTCGTTACGCACAGCATTGCGCGCGGCATCTTTGGTTTCTTCGCGAATGATGTCGGTGCACAAATCGATGCACTCGTCGCAAATGAACACCGAAGGGCCGGCGATAAGCTTGCGCACTTCATGCTGACTTTTATTGCAAAACGAACAATGCAAAGCCTTTTCGGCTGCAGGTCCTTTTTTATCGGGCATATGACTCTTTGACTAACTGTTTAAGGGCTATTCGTCGGAACGAGACACCAGAACCTTGTCGATCAGACCATAGGCCTGGGCATCAGCGGCAGACATGAAATTGTCGCGTTCGGTGTCTTCGGCAATACGTTCGACGGGTTGCCCGGTGTTGGTGGCCAGCATGGCGTTCAGGCGTTCACGCAAATCGAGAATTTCACGCGCCTGGATCTGGATGTCAGAGGCTTGCCCCTGGGCACCACCCGATGGCTGGTGAATCATGATGCGGGAGTTGGGAAGCGCATAGCGCTTCCCCTTGGTACCGGCAGCCAGCAGGAACGCCCCCATGCTCGCCGCAATGCCTGTACATAACGTAGAGACATCGGGCTTGATGAACTGCATGGTGTCGTAAATGGCCATGCCGGCATACACTGACCCACCCGGCGAGTTGATGTAGAGCGAAATATCTTTGCCCGGGTTCTCGGATTCGAGGAACAGCAACTGCGCCACAACCAGGTTGGCCGAGTGGTCATTGACCGGGCCGACAAAAAAGATCACCCGCTCGCGCAACAAACGCGAGTAGATGTCATAAGAACGTTCACCCCGGCCCGACTGCTCTACAACGATAGGCACATAGCCCAAACCTGTAGGAACGACCGAACCACCACCGTGCATCGCCGCGTAGAAATCAGTGAATCGCTGCATTTATGCAGCCCCCATCAGTTCGTCAAATTCAACGTTTTCGTCAGTGATCCGGGCTTTTTCAAGCACATGGTTGACCACGTTGTCTTCGAGCACAATGGCTTCAATTTCAGCGCGGCGCTGACGATCGGACAAATAGTAGGCAACAACTTGAGCAGGCTGTTCGTAGTTCTGGGCCAGTTCTTCGATGCGTGCACGCACTTGTTCAGGTTTGGCTTGCAAATCGGCCTTGCCGACCAGTTCAGATACCAGCAAGCCCAAACGGACGCGACGCTCGGATTCGGCGCTGAACGCTTCAGCGGGAATTGGCAGGCTGTCGGCATTCGGCACACCGCGCGCTTTCAGATCGGCACGGGCGGCATCAATGCGGCTTTGGGTATCGCCTTCGACCAAGGCCTTGGGTACGTCAAAGGACACGGCGGCGGCCAGAGCGTCAAGG
Organism: Alcaligenaceae bacterium; assembly: GCA_012744285.1. Lineage (GTDB taxonomy): Bacteria > Pseudomonadota > Gammaproteobacteria > Burkholderiales > Burkholderiaceae_B > Neopusillimonas > Neopusillimonas aromaticivorans. The sequence goes on along the minus strand of JAAYID010000179.1, from coordinate 9,357 downwards.
ACGCTGGCTTTGGTACGCGACAACGCACGTGCCTTGGCTTCACGCTCGATGTTGTTGCGGATATCGGCCAACAGTTTCTCAACATCGCCTTCGGGCTGACCCAGCGACTTGGCAAATTCGGCATCGACTTCCGGCAGAATGGCTTCAGCCACTTCAGTGACCTTGATTTCAAAGTCAGCTTTCTTGCCAGCGACTTCTTTACCGGCGTAATCGGCGGGAAATTCAAGCGGGAACGTTTTGGTATCGCCAGCTTTCATGCCGCGAACCGCTTCTTCGAACTCGGGCAGCATGCGGCCCTGGCCCAATACGAACGAGAACCCTTCAGCCGAACCGCCATCGAAGGCAACGTCATCGATCTTGCCAACGAAGTCGAGCGTGATACGGTCGTTGTCTTGCGCCTCACGGTCTTCACGAACTTCGAAGTTGGCACGCTGCTTGCGCAGGATATCGACGGTACGCTGAACTTCGGCGTCGCCGACATCAACGTTGGAACGGGTAACGTTCAGTGCCGACAGGTCGGGCAGCTCGATCTCGGGATAGACCTCGAAGGTTGCCGAGAACGCCAGCTGACCGTCTTCGACGCCTTCGGTTTTGGGTTCGAGGCTGGGGGTACCGGCAACGCGCAGCTGTGTTTCTTTGAGCAGGTTGTCGAGAGCACGACCCACTTCTGTATTGATGACATCGTAGCGGATGCCGGGGCCGTGGCTGCGCTCGACCATGGCGAGCGGTGCCTTGCCTGGGCGAAAACCTTGAATTTTTGCGGTACGTGCGACGCGCTTGAGCTGCGTCTGGACTTCTTTTTCGATGTCGGCCATCGAAACGACCAGATCAACACGGCGCTCAAGGCCGGACAGAGTTTCAACCACGGGCTGCATTAGGGACCTATATAAATTAGAAGTAAAAGACAAATAGATGAAATGAACAGACCATTTTACCGGAAAACCCGGGGGTATCATCAGGCAGGCGCTCTGGCGGGCGCACCAAGGCAGAATAACCCGCTCCGTGTCCGGACAGTCAATGGCATTTAATCTGTTTTTAACATATCCGGCCCGAGACCTTGCCGGGTAACCCTTTCCAGCACGGGGGAAAGATCAGTCTGGACCATGAACCTGTCAGGCGGAATAAAACGGTAACACGGGCTCAATTGATGCAAGTGAAAGATTCTTGCCAGCAATGTCAACCCCAGCCCGGAGCCCTCGGTGGCCGCATGCGCCGGATGCCGGAAAAAACGCTCACCAATACGCTGAAGATCCGGCTCATGGCCCGGCACCACGATATTGCTGACCTCGAAGAGGCCCCCCGACATAAAACGCACGGTTACCGTTGATTGGTCTGCCGCATATTTGCAGGCGTTATCAAGCACGTTGCGCAATGCCACCAGAAACAACCCATGGTCAACGCGTACGATGATACCCGCTGGAATATCCAGCGCCCAGTCCACACGCTCGAGCAAGCCCGGGCTGACCTGGGCCAATGACTCTTGCACAAGTACGGCCAGATCGTGTGAGGATGTGTGTATTTTTTGAACCTGCTCCAGCTTTTCAAGTTCCATCAACTGGCTAACCAGGTAAGACAGCCGCCGCACCCCCATACGAATCGCCCGCGCTGCGGTATCGACGTCAGACCGTTGCCGTGCCTGATCAAGATTCTTGCTATGAACGGCCAAAATGCTCAAGGGCGTGCGCAACTCGTGAGAGACATCCGCAATGAAGCGCTTTTCACGCGAGATGTATTGATGCTGGGCCTCGAGAAGCCGGTTGACGGCCACCTGAACCGGCCTGAGCTCTTCGGGCAAGTCGAGAGTTACCGTGCGGGCATGAGCCGGATCGATGGCGCCAAGGGTAGAGGACAACGTGGCAATAGAGGCCATGCCCCGACGCACCACCCACCACACCAGCAAAAGCATCGGAATCAAAGATAATGCCAGAGGCCCCGACTGCCCCAGGGCCAGATACAGGCTCAACTCATCGCGCACGTCATTGCGCTGCGCCGTAAGCACCCAGACATCGAGACGGGCGTTGAACAATGCAAACGTAGTCCAACGGTTATCTGCAACGACCATGCTCCCGAAACCGCTGACTTTACTTGCAACAGGCTGCTGTGCCGGAGCACTTTCACTACGCAACAGCATCGTGCCGTCGCTGCGCCAGACCTGAAAGGCGATTTTCCGCTCGTACTTGTGAACTGCATCAGCCATGAATGGAACTGTACCGGTGCTTTTCGAAGCCTCCTCGTCCAGGGCCACCCCATCGGGTAAGGGAATCACAAACTGCTCACCTAATGACACTGTATTGGCCTCAACCAGCAAGCGGTTGATCAGACGCGCATACTGGGCCAGTTCTGCGTCAAATAGCTCATCAACCTCGTGCTGAGTACTGAAATACGTTGCCACACCAACCACAGCCATCAGCACCACAATCGTGCCGCCAATCCCCCACAACAAAAAACGCCGGATACGTTCAGGTTTCATCAAAGCCAGACAGTAAATAACCTACGCCGCGCACGTTGCGTATCAGATCGCGGGAAACTTTCTTGCGGATATTGTGAATGTGGACCTCGACGGAATTGCTTTCTGTTTCGCCCTGCCAGCCGGCATTGATCTCATCCAGGTGCTGACGCGACAGAATCTTGCCGGGATGAAGCAGAAACTCTTTAAGCAGCAAGAACTCGCGTCGCGTCAGACTGACGGGCTTACCGGAAAAGTGACACGCCCAGGTGTTAAGGTCGAGCGATAAGGGGCCATGCGTCAGAATATCTGACTGCAACTGACCACGCCGCCGGAGCAAGGCACGAATGCGTGCCTCGATTTCACGCACGTCACACGGCTTCAACACATAATCGTCGGCGCCGGCATTCAGGGCTTCAAGCTTGGTTTCCAGGTGGTCAAACGCCGTCAAAACGAGAATCGGCGTTGCGTTGTGAGCTGACCGTATGTGCCGGATAACCGGCACCGCAAGGCCGTCTGGCAAACCCAGATCAAGCAAAACACAATCAAACTGCCCTTGACCGACCGCAACCCGGGCCTGACTGCCCGTAATGCAGTGCTCTACCCGATAACCCATGCGATCCAGCGCATTAATCAAGCCTTGCGCCAGCAAGATATCATCTTCAACCAGCAACAGTCTCATGACGCGTCACCCGGCATCACCACAAAATAACCGCCCACGTGAACAATGCCCCCAACACAGAAATGAATACGGCCGCCGACCCAAGATCTTTGGCTTTGCCGCTGAGTTCATGGCGTTCATAGCCAATGCGGTCAACCACCGCCTCGACAGCTGAATTAAGCAGTTCAACCACCAGCACCATGACGAGGCTGAGTACCAGGGCCACTTTTTCAAGCGCAGTGACATCAAGCCAGAACGCGAGCGGCGCCCCGACCAATAACAAGACCACTTCCTGACGTATCGCCGCCTCGGATTTCCAGCCGCTGACCAGCCCGCACCATGAATACCCCACGGCAGCCACCACGCGGCGCCACCCTTTTGCTTTGACCTGCATTGTGTTTTTCTCCTGGATCTGCCAGCATACTGGAACTGTCTTAAGTATTCCTTAATTCAAAGCACCCTACACTCTGAAAGTTATCTGACATACACTCGACCTCCCCCTATGCACGACTCGGCAGGACAAAAATCTCATTTCGCATGGGCTGGCCCATATGCCCATATCCTTCTGATGATTCTTGCCGGGGTGGCGATTCTGGGCGCAAGTCGTCTGGGCCTGATCCTCTGGTTGTCAGATCGCGTGTTGGCCACTGATCAGTTAGCCGACATTATCCTGCAAGGCTTGCGCGCCGACCTGATTCTGGTGTGCATGTTTGCCGCCCTGCCTGTTGCTCTGGCCTTGCCATTGGCCCAGCGACGCTGGCAATCGATATGGTTCAGGTTTACCTACCTGTGGTGCGTTGCGTCTCTGGTTCTGATCACCTTCATGGAAGTCTCGACACCGGCTTTCATCGCTCAATACGATATCCGGCCCAATCGCCTGTTCATCGAATACCTTCAATACCCGAAAGAAGTCTTTTCCACGCTTTGGCAAGGGTTCAAAGTACCGCTGGTTCTGGGCGTACTTTTGACAATAGCCGCTATCGTCCTTTTCAGCCGGTGGCTGCGAATTCCAAAGGCATCCCTGTCCGTGGGCCCAGTGTGGGCACGCCTGCTGGCCTGGCCCCTTGCGGTCTTCCTCGTCTTTGCCGGCATCCGCTCAACCACAGACCATCGTCCTGCCAACCCGGCCCTGTTCGCCATTACCTCCGACGCCATGGTGAACTCGTTGGTCATCAACTCGGGATATTCGGTGCTGTATGCACTTTACAGCCTGAAACACGAAGCGCGCAGCACCGAGATTTATGGTGAACTCGACGTTGACCAGATGCTGGCTGACATCAGGCAATGGCCTTGGATGGCCGGTAACCGGTATCTGTCAACCGAGCTTCCAACTCTGCATCATCAGGCCGCCACCGCCGTGCGGCCCAAACCGTTGAACATCGTCATTATCCTGCAGGAAAGCCTGGGTGCCACATTCGTCGAATCACTGGGTGGCATACCGGTAACTCCCGAACTGGAAGCATTGAAAAACGAAGGCATCTGGTTCGAGAATCTTTATGCGACCGGGACACGATCTGTGCGCGGTATCGAGGCAGTGGTTTCAGGGTTTACGCCTACCCCGGCTCAAAGCGTTGTCAAGCTGTCTGGCAGTCAACGCGATTTCACCACCATTGCCTCTATCGTCAAGAAAGCGGGGTACACCACCAGCTTTATTTACGGCGGCGAGGCCCATTTCGACAATATGCGCAGCTTTTTTACCGGAAACGGTTTTGATCACATTATTGATGCTGCCGACATCAAGAACCCGGTATTTACCGGCAGCTGGGGGGCCAGTGACGAAGACCTGTTCAACAAAACCCACGAAACGCTGCTTCAATACCAGGCCTCGGGCAAACCTTTCCTGACGCTGGTGTTCACCTCAACTAACCACGAGCCTTTTGAATACCCGCAAGACCGCATCACGCTCTATGAAGAACCCGCGGCAACAGCAGCAAATGCCGTCAAATACGCAGACTGGGCCATGGGCCGGTTTTTCAAACAAGCGAAGGCCAGCCCCTACTGGAAAGACACCCTCTTTCTGGTGGTCGCCGATCACGACATTCGCGTCTATGGCAACGAACTGGTACCGGTTTCACGCTTCAAGATCCCCGGGCTGATATTGGGTGCCGACATCGAACCGGCACGCATCACGCCCATGGCCAGCCAGATAGACCTGGCACCTACACTCCTTAGTCTGGCCGGCATATCGTCGTGTCACCCCATGACCGGACGCGACTTCACCAAAGACGCCGTCAGTCCGGGGCGTGCACTGATTCAGTTCAACGATTTGTTTGCACTGGTTGACGATGATCAGGCCACCATCCTGAAGCCCGATGCGCCAGCGCTGGCGGCGAGTTTCGACAAAACAACGGGCAAACTCACGCTCAACGATTCTGACGCCACCCCTGAAGCCGCGCGGCGGGCACTGGCCCACGCGCAACTGCCGTCCTGGCTCTATCGGGAAACGCTTTACCGCGACACAGCGACATGCCCGGCTTCCCGGTTCGCTACCACCAAACCGGTAGTTCAGTAAAGCAAACGCCGGCTGGAGGCTCGTGCAGGCCTCCACTCTTGTTACAGGCAAGCGGTGCCGAAACACGAGCTTGTCACCTGGGCGTCGCCAAATTAGCCTATAGTCGTGCGTTTACACGCTGCTGCGCCCGGCCGTTGACCGGATCAACCGCCGCCCGCGGCACCCTTTACAAGGGCTACCGCCTGGTACGGGGCCAAATCAAAAAAACGGCTCATGAGACAGCAACCCGCCTCGATAATGCGCAGGCCCGCGTAACCCGATGTGCTCAATCACGTGAAAACGGACGGCCCTGAAAATCAACGGTAACCAGATTGCCATCAAGCTCGCCCATACCGGGTGAATTGGCAGGCATTCCCGGCGCCGCCACCCCTTTGATTGAAGGATCAGTCAGCATCTTGCGCACCGCATTGGCGGGCACATGACCTTCGATAACCTGTCCGGTGCCCGAAACGACAGCGGTATGACAAGACCCCAACGCAGGCGGCACGCCCAGCCGAGCCTTGTGTGAGGCCATATCCGTCGTTTTGATAGTCGTGACACTGAAGCCGGACGACGCCATGTGCTGCACCCACCCGCTACAGCACCCGCAATTCGGATCCTGATAAACCGTCAGGTGCCCATGCTCCGGGCTGGCAACAACCGGGCTGGTGATCAGCGCTGACAAAAGAGCGACCCAGACGTTTTTCATGCTTTTCCTCGCAACAATTGAAACTTGAAACCGTATCGTAGCAGCCTGGGGAACCGTGCTTGCAGGCACACAGACCATCTGCGATGCTAATGGACAGCGACATCGGAAAAAACATTGATCACGATAACGCCGCAAACGATCAAGGCCATTCCTGCCAGCGCCCCCCAGTCCAGTCGCTGCCCGTGAAACCACCAGGCCATTATCGAAACAAGCACAATACCAACGCCTGACCAGATGGCATACGCAATGCCAGTCGGGATACTTTTCAGGGTTTGCGCCAAAAAATAAAACGAAACGAGATACCCCAACCCGCAAACCAAACTGGGCCAAAGCCTGGAAAACCCGTCTGAAGCCTTCATGGCGGTGGTCGCAACAACTTCAAAAACAATGGCGCTGCCCAGCAAGATATATGGATTCATGAGCGCAAAAACTGAAATAGCCGCTTACGTATTGCCTGCAACGATATTGACGCTGAGCGCAATCACGACCACGTTAAAGAAAAAGGCAATCATCGCGTGGGCTAGCGCCACACGCCGGATTGCGCGCGAATCGATCTGTACATCAGAAACCTGAAAAGTCATTCCAATGACAAACGCAAAATACAGGAAATCCCAGTAATCAGGGTCAGCAGTTCCAGGAAAATTCAGACCTACGGGTTCACGATTACTGTTGACATAGTAGTCATGGGCATAGTGCAAAGCGAAGATGGTATTCATGAACAACCATGCCAGAATCAGGCTACACACGGCCAGCGCTATATGAAGGCTGTTGGCTGACTTGATCGTGTTCAGCTCGACGGCCAAGGCGACAAGCACCACAGCCGCGATGGCGGCACTGCTTAAGAGAAAGCCCCAATAATCTTCATCTTCTTTACGTACACGCTGCCGGATGGTCTGGGCATCGGAACGTGCAAACATGATGACGGTGGTAGTCAGAAACGTGACAACCGCGCTGTCAAATGCCAGAAGAAGGCTGAGCTCGGGTCGCAACCCGATCAGAACCAGAACCAGGGCAAGCGCAACAAAAATCAAGGCGCTGACAGTGAAATGGCGACGCCGACGAATACGCCGCCAGCTGCGGACAATCAAGCCCGGAGGCACCTTGTCTTTGCGAAGCGTCATGACGATGCACCTTCATCTACTGTACGCCTGCGGGCCATTCTTCAACCCGGTGAACGCCGACGCTGCCAAAATGCCTGTTCTGCCCATCGCGGCTGCGTCTGGTAATAAAAATCACGCTGCGATACATAGCTTTGCCACAACTGCTGCTGCTGCATAACATATTGCCCGATGTAATGATTATCTTGACCCAGTTCACTGCCGGCAACCTGGCCGTCAGACAGCGCATAATGAATCAGGTGGCCCGCATGGCTACCCGTCCGTAACGCTTTATCAATCCCCTGGGACGATAATGGATCGTAAGCTTGGGCGGCATCCCCCACTGCCATCCAGGCATCACCACAAAAAGAAACCAACCGCTGGCTCTTGGCCGAAGCACCACGAATCGCTCCCAATGGACGATAGCCCCGCTGCTCAAGCAATGGCCCGATATGCGCAGAACTGCCCAACAACTGCAGAAAACCGTCGGGGCTGGCCGCCATTTTCGCCTGAGGCAAATCTTTGTCGGTATGGAAAACCACCAGACGCCGGGTAGCGCCCTCTTGAACACCCGGAAGCCGGTTGGTATACCACCACCCGTGTGGTCCGGCTTCAATCCGGGTGTAAGGGTCGTCATCAGGCCCGGACGTTTCAAACCATTGCGCGTAAGCGAACAGCATGTCATTCGTCTCAAGCATCGAACCGCCCAATGCCCTGGCAACAACTGCCCGCCGACCCGAGCAATCAACCAGATAACGCGTGCGCTGTACAGCAGCCCCCGGACCAAACCCCAGTTGCCAATTAAACGCCGTGTCTGCGAGCCGGGAGCAGGACTCAAAACGCAAGCCCCTGTGCAGAATAGTGCCGGCTGCAACCGCTTTTGTGCGCAACGCTTCATCAAATGCGACGCGATCAACACATAAACCGAAGCCGGTTTGCGTGAAGAAAAAATCAGTGGTCTGTGGCTGTTTGGTGCCCCAGACAGAAACGTTACCTGCCGCCCTGAATACCCCGCACTGCACTTCGTCAGGCGCCTCGATATTGCCCAGAAAATGCTTCACCAAACCCACACACACCGGCGGCAACGATTCACCCAACTTGGGTCTGGTGCCCCCCTGCTCGTCGACCAGAAGGACACGCCGGCCAAACCTGGCCAGCGTCATCGCGGTTGCCGACCCCGCCGGCCCACCACCCACGACAACGACGTCCCAAGACGTCTCGGTGCCTTTGTCGAATAACGCTGCCAATGCAATCAGTTCCCTTTTGCGGGGGGGCGATTTAATGTGGGATCACGCTCTTGCTCAACGAAGACAACGGACCCGTTGTCTTTCAAGAAGTCACCCTCAGGGGTTTTGATCGGCAGCACCATGCCCAGCTTCGGCCAGGCATACGCCATCTGCTCGTACCCATCGGTAGACGAAAGTGGCTCACCTTCCGCGTCGTAACCCCGGAACCACTCTTTATAGGTTCGGGTTTTCGTGTTCGTATCGTAGTCGAAGACAATATCGGGGCGCTGCGTCGGCCACCAGGCCTCGTTACACGACCAGAAGTCACCTTGCCACGGGCTGGACATATAGGCTGACAGCGAACCGGGCTCGACATCTTTACCAACCCGGAAGGCTTCCGCGAAAAACTCCCGGTAAATGATGAGGTACGGAAACTCGATGCCCGGGTGAAAACCGCCGCCAATGGTTGGCTCGAGAGCCGCGCTGTCAAGGGCATGCGGCTGATCGCTTAGCGGTAATTTTTCAAGCGGTGCAGGCTTTTGAAGTGTTCCGACCTCAAAATCACCCTCAGCCCAGTTTTTCAGGTGATTCAACTGCCAATCTGTCAGGCTCAGGAACTGGTCCGGCAAGCTGATACCCAGTTGCTTGTTCTGCAACGGCTTGCCACCCGTACCCCACAATTTAGGCATCAGGGTATCGACCTCGGCGCGTTTGAACTCGTCATTTT